>JBDSLD010000079.1:0-21987 GCA_039916545.1 Ferruginibacter sp. | reverse complement strand
CTGGCGGACCGGCTGTGGAGGCAAAAGTAGAGAGTTGACAGGTAGTTGGTGAAGTGAAGATTCGGATTAGAAAATATTCTAAAACCCTTACCAGTTATTAATAACAGCGTTTTCTTGCAGACACTATGTATTATCGGCCAACCTTTTAATTCACTAATACCCACTTTAGGGTATTGTGTATTTCCTGATTTTAAATCACCTTTGCCAATATATGGATATATCGGTAGCAATAGTAGAAGACAACAACGATATTCGCGCTGTACTCGAGCATATCATTGACACAGGAGAAGGATATAAATTAGCCGGCTCATGTGTAAATGGCGAGGAAGCACTTGTTAATATCCCGCTTCTTAAGCCCCAGATAGTTTTAATGGATATCAACCTGGGTGGTATCAGCGGCATAGAAGTAGTAAAAATATTGAAAGAAGAGCAGCCGGACATTTTGTTTATGATGTGTACGGTGTATGAAGATGATGACAAGATCTTTGAGGCATTGAATGCGGGTGCCAATGGTTATGTGCTTAAAAAAACAGCGCCTGATAAATTGCTGGATTCCATCCGGGAATTGTATGAAGGTGGCGCCCCGATGAGCAGCCAGATTGCCCGAAAAGTAGTCGCCACTTTCCAAAATAAAACGGCATCTGCGGTATCAGTTGATTCGCTGGACGTACTTTCGAAAAGAGAAAAAGAGATATTAGAATCTTTATCAAAAGGTTTATTGTATAAGGAAATTGCGGACCTGCTGTATATCAGTCCGCAAACTGTCAGAAAGCATGTTTACCATATTTACGAAAAGCTGCATGTAGGTAACCGTATCGAGGCCGTAAATAAATTTTTCGGAAGATAACGCATCATAGCACAGGCACCATAGAAAAAATCTCTGAGGGAACCCGGAGGTTTTTTCATTTACAGGAACTTCCACAACCAATTGTCAGTCTGTGGAGTATTGCCAATTGGAAAATCATGCTTATGCCCCGAATTTATAAAGCCATATTTTCCGTAAAACTTTTGAGCCCGCATATTGTGCTCCCATACACCCAACCAAAGTACCTCGTAGCCATTTTCTTTGGCAAATTGCAAAGTAAGATCCATTAACTGCTGTGCAACACCCAGACCCTGGAATTCTTTTGTCACATATAATCTTTTGAGCTCCAGCGATTTCCATTTTTTCATAACAGGAAAGTTGCTGTAATCTTCCATGAACCTTAAGTAACCTGCTACTTTTCCGTCTTCTGTTTCTGCTAAATAATAAAAATCATTTTCATTGCTCAAGTCCGCCTGCACCTGTTTCAAATTAAAATATTCCTCCAAAAACGATTGCATATCGCCTTCACTACAGGTACCGGTAAAGGTATCGTAGAAGGTTTGCTTTGAGATAGCGGAAAGAATTTCCGCATCAGCTGGTTTTGCCCGCCTGGTTGTTATTTGCATAACGGCGTTTGGTATTATTAAGTTAGATGAATTTGTAAATCAGCATTGCTCAAGGGGTGGTGCCCATACCTTTTTTAGAGGTTAACGTGCGTATTACTATGGTAATTCTAACTGGTCAGACTGAGGCCGTCAGACAAGTTTAGAATTACCAGTTAATTTGCAACGTATTATTTCGCTGGTCCACATCCGCCATTCTTTTTGTGGGATCTATTTCGACTTTTTTTAAGTCTGTCAGACGCCGCTTAAATTCAACAATGTAAGTTGGATGTGTCCATTTCCATTCTTCATGCACTTCCCTTTTCTCAGCCGAATTTTCGGATGGCTTTGAACCATACATCAGGTTAAGGGGAATATAATGCATTTCAGCAGAGCTGTCCTTAAATGTAAGCTGGAGATCAACAGGCATCGGAACCTGGCCGATTCTCACCAGCCTGATTTTTGACAAGCCGCCTTCTTCCCACAAACTATCAATGCCGTAATCAATTGTTTTGGTAGTGTTGCACCAATACTCCTTATACCAGTCTAATTTTATCCCGCTTGTTTTTTCGGCAACCTGTATAAAATCATTGGAATTCGGATGCCTGAAACGCCACTGTTTATAATATTCCAACAAAATTTTATCCCTTACCGCTGCCCCTGTAATATACCCCAGTTGCTCTATAAAAACACAGCCCTTGAAATAAGCGGCGTCGGCAGAAGCATAATTAGAATTAAAATGATCAGCGTGTGTAGTAAGCGGTTCTTCGAGGCCGCTTTTTACGAGGTTGTAATATCGGTTGTAATGCGCTTCCTGTGCAAATCCTTTTGTATTTCCCAGGTCGGCATATACTCTTTTGCCTGCATATTGCGTAAACCCTTCATCCATCCAGGCATATTCTGATTCATTTGTACCCAGCATCCCCTGGTACCAGCTATGCATTAGCTCATGCATCGCACCACCAACGTCTGCAAGCAAAGTTGCCATCGGGTATTCCATTCCGCCATCGCCACCCCGGATAAAGGAGTATTGCGGGTAAGGATAGGCGCCAAATGTTTTCTCAATATAAGGCATGGCATTTTGTGCCATATCCAAAATAGCCTTCCATTTCGCAGTGTCTTCCGGGTTTGACTTATACAATAAATGAACGGTGAGCCCCTCTCTTATTTTGCGGGAAAGATGGGTGTAGCCAGGATCGGCTGCCCACATAAAATCATGCACATTATTGCCAATAAAATGCCAGTTACGCTTTGCCGCTTTGATTGGTTTTAATTCGGATCCGGGTTTATCGTAACCCCAACCTACTTCGGCTGCATTCATTAAAATGCCCGTACCACCAAGTTTGTACGTTTTATCGATTGCAATGCTTACATCAAAATCTCCCCACACACCATAAAATTCGCGGGCCACATACGGCGTAGGGTGCCATCCTTCATAGTCATATTCACAGAGTTTAGGATACCACTGGCTCATGCTGTAGCGCACGCCCGTAGTTGGATTATCTCTGCCACTACGCCGGACCTGGAGGGGCACCTGTGCCTCAAACTCCATTTCAAATACAACCTTGCTTTTTGCCGGGATCGGTTTTGTAAGGTTAACTTCCAGGATAGTTTCGTGATATTCAAATGGCTGGGTAACGCCATCCATTTTCAACGAGATGATCTTTTGGTAACCGATCTCGTTCTCCTTCAATTTACTGATACGGTCAGTTACCCTTGCATCCCAGTCCGGCTTACCATTGATGATCACCTTACCCAATTGGCGGCTACGGGTATCCATGCTGCTGTTCGGCTGAAATGCATTAAAATATAAATGATAAAAAGCCTTGGTCAGTACATCCGGTGAGTTGTTAGTGTATTCGAGTTTTTGCTTGCCGGTGAAACGGTTAGTGGCAACGTTAACATCGATGTTCATTGTGTATTTAACGTGTTGCTGCCAGCGATCTGGCTGAGCGGACAAAGAAAAGCAGGTTAATACGGATAAAAGAAATACAAAAAAAAGTCTATTCATTTTTAAAATTTAGATCAGCAAAATTCGGGAAATTGACACGAATGTAAAAGTTAATTGGCAAAGCTGCTCATCCTGTAGATAAGTTGGGGCATTTCAATAGTCGCGATAGCGGCAATTAAACAAAAATGAAAAAAGCGCTACTCAACGGCCAGCGCTGGTATTTCTATGGCCACAGGTTTCTGTGCCTGCTGTGCCTTGATCATTTTATTTACGCGGTACACCATGTACACTCCAATAAAGCTCAATCCAACTATTACGTATCCCAATGTATTGTAATGTTGCAGCGGACTGAATTTATCATGTTGAACGACTATCATGCCACCTATTGCAGCTGCAAATCCACCAGCAATTTGCTGTAAAGAGGAATTGATGCTCATAAAAGCGCCACGGTCCTGCATTTTAGGCAGTGCCGATGTAAGCGCCATTGCCGGCACCATACGGCTCATGATTCCCATCATAAAAAAAACGTTCATCAGCAATACAACCGCGAAGGGCACTGGTGTAAGGTTGGTGTAAATAACTACCATAACGATCATCCAGGCGGAAGCGATCGCAAATAATTTAAACTTATCGATGCGATCGCTGAGCTTACCTATCAGCGGCATGATCACTAAAGCACTGATGCCGGAAACCATAAACAAAACAGGTAATTGGTGCGTGGTAATATGAAGGTTATTTATTGCAAAGGCACTGCCCCAGGGCATCATCATAAAGCCGCCCAGGGAAAGCATGGCGGTTGCCAAAAAACCAATACGGTAATTCCGCAGGGAAATAGTTTTTTTGAGGTGCTGAAAAGCTGACTGCTGCGCCTGCACCAACAAATGTTTATTTACAGGTTGCAGTTTCACAAAGATTATAACACATATGATCGATGCGAATGCGACGATCATAAAAAATGGCGACTGCCAGCCCCATCGATTGGCAATAAACAAGCTGATAGGGATACCCAATACCTGGCTTGCGCCAAAACCCATTTGCATATAACCCATTACCCGTCCGCGTTGTTCTATTACAAATAAATCAGCCACGATCGCCATGGATATCGATCCGATCACACCACCAAATAGCCCTGTAACTATGCGTGCTACGATAAGCATTGGATAAGAAGTGGTAATCGCACAAAGAAAAGTACCTGCTATAAAACCTATGTAAAAAAATAAGAGCAGCTTTTTTCTATCATACCTGTCTGCAAAGCCTGCCGTAAGAAGGCCGGCGATCCCGGCGCTGAATGCGTAGCTGGATACGGCCAGTCCGAACTGTGAAGTTTTCAGGTCCATCGACTTCATAAGCATGTCTCCCAATGGAGACATTACCATAAAATCCAACACCACCGTAAATTGCGTTAGCGCAAGTATCGCGATTACAAATACTTCGTAAGACGAGAATTTTTTTACTACCTGTTCAATTTTATCTGTCATTTTATTTTGTTGAACAATTACTTAATCAGGAAGTTCTTCGCAATGGTATCCTGCTTTGTTGACCGTTTTAATTATTTCGAGTGTATCAACGGAAGTAGATTCGATGCGTAGGACCCTATCCCTGTCCTGTATGTCGACATTCCACTTTATAACAGGTCCGTGAGCGGCCAAAAAGGGCCTTACTATCTTCAGGTCCTTTTTAAATTTTATGTTGGTTTTAAAAACTAAAACATTCATAGCGCACTTCTTTTATAGTTATAGAATCAGCGTTTTATTCTTCATGATCACTCACCTCTTTGTATGGAATCATATTCTGTTGACTTGCAGGCATCGGCAAAATTTTATTTTATTGCGGATAATACTGAGTCGCGAATATATAGAGCGCCCGCAAATCCTAAAAAAGCCATTAGGTGATTATTGGGTAAATGGCGGTAAACAACCTGATTTTACAGGCGTGGTGACGTTCACCGAAATTTAACCTTAGGGCCTTAAAGCTTTTAACACCAATTCAAGGGTTTCATGCATCATTTTATCGGTGAGCACAAACTTTCTGCCGCTCAAACTTTTACCTGACATATGAAATTTCACCAGTGTGTAAAGAGGTGCAAATGCAATGGACCAATACACTTCAATGGGAACTTTTACCAATTCTCCATTTTTGATGGCATTCGACACAAAACTTCCCATCGCCCTTTTAAACTTATCGCTCATCAAACCGGTTAATTGTTCACTATAGGGAGAGTGGCGCAGTTGTTCTAAAAAATCCATCTGGTCGGGATACTTCATGCAATACCTGGCCCTGTTGATCCATTGTATTTTTAGTCCTTCGCTGAAACTCATCGACGGTTCGAAGTTCTTTAAAGTTATATCGACCATTTTCTCCCCGGCTTCCGCGCAAAGCTGCAGGACAAGGTCGTCCTTGTCTTTAAAATAAATATAGATAGTTGCAGGTGACACACCGGCCTCCTTTGCAAGCTTTTGCATACTAAAGCCATTGAGTCCTTTTTTAACTATCATCTGCAGGGCCTTTTCACGTATTATTAGCTCCTTATTTTTATCTCTTACTCTCATTAATAGCACAAATATAAATGAATGTTCATTCTTTTAAGAAAAAATCTTCTGTGGAAAAAACTATTTTTGTACCTATAAATCCTCCCGGTAAATTTCTAAATATCTTCTTCTTACCATTTTATTTGTTATCTTTTTACCTCATTTTATAAATCCCCATGAAAAAGAACACACTTCTGCTCGTTTCTTTTTTATTGACTGTATTGCTTGTATCTGCCCAGGGCGAATGGAAATTGAACAGGTCAGATAATGGTATCGATGTGTACACAAGGAAAGCAGATAACTCGAATTTTAAATCTGTGAAGGTGGAATGCAAACTGACAGGAACAATAGACAAACTGATCAACATTTTAAAAAATGTGGACGGCAACAAAAAATGGGTGTACAATACAAAGCTTACTAAAATGATCCGAACTGTTAGTTCGAGCGAATTTATTTATTATGCAGAAACATCCCTGCCCTGGCCATTGAGTAACCGTGATATGGTTATCAACATGCTTTTTACCAGGGACAGCGTGCAAAAAACACTTACTGTAAAAGCTACCGGTATGCCTGGGGAAATAGCAACAAAAAGCGGCCTCGTGCGAATACCATATTTTAATGGCTTATGGGAAGTGGCAACCATTGATGACACACATATCAGTATCACTTATTTTTTGTCGATCGATCCCGGTGGCAGTGTTCCCGCCTGGGCTTATAATAAATTTGTGGCAAAGGGCCCTTACAATACTTTCAATAACCTCGCTGAACTATTAAGGCCCGAATGAAAAATCTCCGCATATTTCCAAATGCATTACAAATTATTTTTTTGATGAAAATATACCACTCCCATCACTAAAGAATTTTACAAGCAGCGAGAAAATTGTGCTGACACCTGCAACCAGCGCGGTTACTTTTTGAAAGGTTTGCTCCTGTGTGAAGAAAACAAAAAAAGCTATACCAAACAATACAATTAATAAAGGTATGCGGACCGTTTGCCATGCGGAGCCTTGCTGAAATTCTTTTTGTAACCCGATCATCTCTTTGCTCTGCCTTTGTAAAAGAACAAAGGCCCGGAAACTGGCACTGAATAATTTTATTTCTTCCTTCTGTATTATAAAGATGTCTTTTTTCAATAAGTTATATATGACTTCGGTGTTCTTGAAATTTACAAACCCGTTTTTTGCAAAATCAAGCAGCAGGTATTTTTCTTTTGGCTTACACTTATCCCAGATAAAAAAATAAAAATCCCGGTATCTATCCTGGGCCGATATCATTGCGATCTCTTGCTGGTAGGCTACCCTGCTATTCTGCACAGGCCTGAAATAATCATATTCTTTCTCAAAGCCAGCGATATCGCTTTCCTGCATCAGGCTTGCCGGGTTTCCCCATTCTTCTTTGGATCTTTTATATTCCTGGAAGAATGAATAAATTCCATCTATCTGGAAATCAGCTTTGTCTTCCGAATAAGGGATAAATTTACGCAGGAACATTTGAGCGCTCATGAACCGAAGGAGCAGGTAGAGGCCATATACAAAACCTGCTACAACGAGCAACAAAGAGATGCCCCGAAAACTGGCTGCTACAAATTCATATCTTTCCGGGTAGGCAGACGTGATCTTTAAAGCCTTTCCCGGATTTACCTGGCTGGTGGTATCCGTCTTAGGATTTAAATATACCGAGTACCAAAAAGACAGTGAATCTTTTAGCGGTGTCCAGTACCACGCGTTGCCGGTCGCTGTATTTTTTAGGGCTGGCATTAGCAAGGGATCATAATAATTGTTGCCTATTTCATCCGCGACTGCAAAATAAAATTTCTCATAACTTTCTTTTTGCTGGGTCGCACTATCCATCACCGCATCCTGTTCAATAGAATCGCCAAACACCGCATATATGCCAGTTTTGTATTGCAATCTTTCAAAATAATCCCCGGGTGGCAACAGCGCGCTTCTTTTTTTCACAAAATCAAATGTATAAACTGCACGTTGCTGTAAAGCATTTGCCAGGTAAAGCTGTTCCTTTTTTACAGACTGCGTTATTTCCTGGTTGTGTGCGTACCAGGTATACAAGGCCGCCGGTACAACCGAAATACAAATAAGTAAAATTGTTGAAAACCAGCAGTAAAATGAAAGGTAAGAGACGGCGTTCCTGTATAAAAATTTAAAGGCCCCTTTGCGCAGAAACAAAAATAAACTGATGAAAATAAAAAAGACCAGCTCGAAAAACAAAAAAGTATTTTGTGATCCGTACTCACCGGATATCGACAAGAAATAGGTCGTCAAAATAGCTACCGGTTGAAAAAAAAGTGCCGAAAGCGCTTTGATTGGATTTAGCTTTTTTTGATCCTTGTTAGTATCAATACTTCCCGCGTAGCTATTTCTTTTTATGCGATAATTAATTATAAACAGGCCGGAAAAAATATTGATCGGAAATACGATCACCATCATCAGGATGGTGTAATTGCTATTGTCGAACGATTTTGCCAACAGGAGCATCAACAGCTGGAACAGCAGGCAAATGATCAGGAAAAAAATACTAAGTATGTAAAACCGGATGTTCCTTTCTTTAGGTACCACCCATTTTAAATAATACATCGGATCGTATAACAAAGCATTGTGTGAACTTCGCCTCCGGAAAACGCCGAGCCAAAGCAGTATGCAGATCGCGGATGAAATGGAACAGAATAACAGTGAAAAAGTAAATATCCGCATATTGACAGGTACCACGTACCCGGTGTCATAAAATGTAGCGAGGTGAAACGGCAGGGTTGCGATCGGCTTTACATAAACCGAATTGTTTTTTCCATACAAATTCAGACTACTGAAAAAAGATTCCTGGCGGCTTTTAACTGTTTCTCTTATTTGCCTGGATGGGTCCGTTTTCGCGATAAGGTTTTCCTGTAAATTCCTGCTCATATCGGAATGCAACATCACTTTTCCATCATTGTCGATTATCCCGAAGCCAAATCCCGGAGGCAATATGGTTCTCATCACCGAAGGCATTTGTATAGACATTGCTATAATAGAGCCATTACCAAACTTACTCTTCATTGCGATGATCAGGCTAAAATCTCCGTTTGTCCAGCTATTCACTGGCTCAATTACACACCGGGAACCAGGTATCCCTGGTAAAGCGTATGCCTGGTTATTCTGTAAAATCTTAAAATACCCCCGTTCTTTGACGTTGGTAAATACGAGCCCGCTGGTATCGATGTCGGCTTTAATGTGTTGGTCGCCATCCTCATCGATCCAGCTAACCCGGTTGAAATTGTAATAGCAGCTGGTATCCTGGTGGCAATCTTTATAATAACCCGTGATTAAATCAAAGGCATTGAAATTTTCGTGCCGCAACATTTTCTGAACCGGTTCCTGGTTGGGATTATTTACGATTAGGGTATCAAGAATATTCAATTGCTTGTACGCCTTGGCCAGTTCTGCAGTAAACCTGTAGTCGATCTGAGCAGAAATTTCTTCCAGGTATTTTTTAGTCCTGATGTCTGCCGCCCATAAAAGCAGTACCTGTATTATTATCAGCGTCATCATGGCTGTGCCTGCAAAAAATGAGATCAGGCCCATTACAAAGTCAGCATATTTTACATGCTCATCCTTTCCAATCAGGTAAAATTTAACAATGGGAAGCAGGATTATTATCAACAGAAGCGCGATAACTATTGGATATATAAATGCAACCGGTACCTGCTGCAATTTTTCATTGTACGTCTCCGATTTGATAAAACCACATAACTGGAAATGTTCGGGCCCAAGCTTAAATGGATAATAAAACATTTTATAATCGATACCGCTGATGGTTATATCCTTGGTACCGGCAAATAACGCCTTGCTGTTTTTAGCTATCAGGCTGTCTTCCGCGATGCGGGAATTAATTGCCAAACCCGGATCGATGTATATGACGCCATTAGATTCGCCTATCAGCAGGTAGGATTCAAAAAGTTCTGATTTTTGATTGGTTAAAATAGGGTCGACAAATTTGTCAACGGGCACGTACACCTGGAAGAACTTGTTATCAGCATTTGACCGCTTATAAAAAAGACTGTCCTTACTTATTTTATAGAGGTAAATAGTACTGTCATCATCGATCTGCGAATTGTCGGCTGATTTACTTTTTGCATTACCTGTTCCCCGGCTAATGGTATCGTTTTTTTTGAAAATCTTACCTCCTACTCTATAATTATTTAACTGGTCCTGCAATTGCGCGAGATCCTTTTCTGAGCCATCATTTTTTCTTTCTTCCAGAATATTTTTAAAGGATGTTTGCAGGTAGTCATTCCTGTCTTTTATATTTTGTTGAATTTTCTGAAGTATCAGGAAGCCGTTCTTATGCAGGATATTCCTGTTGCCGGGCAGGTAATAAAAGTAATACCCAATAAAGAAAATTGCTATCAATGACAAAATGATCATTGAGAAAGTAAGCCTTCGCCGGGTGGGAATTAAGCTTTTGACAGTCATATTAATTTATGTTGGGTGGCTTCAGGAACATTTGCCAGTGCTGTAAATATAATATCCGCTATAGTTCTTAAAATAACCAGGTAACTGTGAAGCAAGACTATCGGGTTACAATCGTTCAATATACAAATTAAAAAAATATTTTTCTTCATATTTTATCCAATTGTTTTGGACAGTTTTTAAAATATTATTGTAATGGCAAAACTTTGGCAAGAAATTTTTAACTTGTCGTATTTATTTTCAACCTACTTGCAACCAGGCGGGGGTACAGACAATTTAATAATAAATCAATCTTTTATGAGCGAAAAATTTGAAGCATCGAAAGCAGGCGGCGCACATTTTCAATTAAGCAAATTAGCAGGCGAATGGGAAGGCACGGCCAAAACATGGTTTGAGCCTGATACCGTCGCTGATGAATCACCTGTGCGCGGCAGCATGCGGTTGATACTTGACGGCCGGTTTATCCTGCATGAATATAAAGGAAGTTTTGGGGGTAAGCCATTGGAAGGATTTGCTATCTATGGGTACCTGCTTGACTTAGGGAAATTTCAGACTGCCTGGATTGACAGCTTCCACAGTGGTACCGCCATTATGTTTTCGGAGGGGAAGAAAGGTGGGGATGATTTTAATGTATTGGGCAGTTATGCTTATGTAACGCCTGAATTGGAGCAGCATTGGGGTTGGCGTACAGAAATTGAAACCGTAAATGATGATACCGTAAAAATTACGGCCTACAATATTTCACCGGAAGGTGAGGAAGCCAAAGCCACGGAAACATTGTATAAAAGAGTGCAATGATAATTTGGGTACGATTTTCAGCTAATATAGCTGTTTCCCCAGCAGTGTTGCACGGGCTTTATGTTTTATAATTTATTGAGCAAGCTGTGAAACCCCGCCGGGACCTCTCGTGGCAGTTTAGCGAACAAAATTATAAAGCACAATTAGGCCCTATTTTGAAACAAAAAAAATTTAAACGCCCTGCACCACAATTACTATTTCACCCTTTACCGGCTTGGCATTGAAATGATCGACGACTTCCTGTAAAGTGCCTCTCTTGTTTTCTTCAAATTTTTTAGTGAGTTCCCGGCTTACGCAACATTGCCTGTCAGCACCGAAATATTCAATGAAGTCGTTTAGCGTTTTAACCAGCCGCATGGGACTCTCGTAAAAGATCATTGTGCGTTCCTCCAGCGCCATTTTTTTTAGAAATGTCTGCCGCCCTTTTTTAAGCGGAGGAAACCCTTCGAAACAAAAATTATTCATTGGCAATCCACTATTTACCAGGGCCGGTACAAAAGCTGTTGCACCGGGAAGGCACTCTACTTTGATATCATTCTTTACACATTCTCTTATCAGGAGGAAGGCGGGATCGCTGATACCAGGGGTACCTGCATCAGTAAGCAACGCCATGGTTTTACCATTCTGCAACTGCTCTGCCAGGTGATGAATGATCTTATGTTCGTTGTGCTGGTGGTAAGGAGTGATGGGTTTTTGGATTTGGTAATGCTGCAGTAAAACAGCAGAGGTGCGGGTATCTTCAGCCAGGATCAGGTCCACCGATTTCAAAATATCGATAGCCCGGAAGGTGATATCCGCCAGGTTGCCGATTGGGGTGGGGACGATGAATAATGACATGATCTGCTAATTTGCTAATGTGCTGATGTGCTAATGAGGAAGCCGTCTTCTAAATTAGCTAATTATCGAATTAGCACATTAGCTAATTAGTATTTCAAACATTTCCATCACCGGGTTAGCCAACAATTTCTTTGCTGCTTCTTCTGCGATTTGTTTTGCATTTTCTGCTGAATCTGCTTCTATCTGAAGGCTGATATTCTTTCCAATTCTTACGTCGCGGATACTGTTTAA
This sequence comes from Ferruginibacter sp., assembly GCA_039916545.1. GTDB lineage: Bacteria > Bacteroidota > Bacteroidia > Chitinophagales > Chitinophagaceae > Ferruginibacter. The sequence continues at coordinate 9,775 of JBDSLD010000079.1, read as the reverse complement.
TCCCAGGTTTTGAAATCCGCCGAGTACGGCTTTACCCTGTGGATCCAGTAATTCTTTTAACGGCATTACTTTTACCTGTGCAGTGAAGGTCATGTTGTTGGTTTATTTTTGAGGAGCAAAGATAAAATAATGTAGGCAATGAAAATTACAGGAATTGCGAGCCAGCGGAAAAGAGGCACGGCCAGTATGGCAATTGATAATAAAACAACTTTCGGCAGGTTATTTTTTAAGGTATAATCTTTAAATTTCAATGCCATGATCGGCAAATTACTCACCATCAGCCAGCTCAATACAAGTATCAGTGTATACAAAACCCATTTGTTGATCAGCCATTGATTGATGTTTATAAATCCGCCGCCATAATGCAGCATCAAAGGAAAAGATGCAATTAATAATCCTACAGCCGGCGTTGGCACTCCCTTAAAACCATAATACTGTGAAGTATCTATATTGAATTTTGCCAGCCTGTATGCCGAAGCACAACTCAAAACAAAGGCTGGCAAAAGCCAGATGATGGAGGCATCCAGTCCATTTTCTTCCCTGATCAGGCTAATCCGCAACAATTGGTAAAGTATTACGCCGGGTGCTACGCCAAAACTTACGACGTCTGCCAGTGAATCAAGCTGTTTGCCCATTTCAGAACATACCTTGAAAAATCTCGCCACAAAACCATCTAAAAAGTCGACCAGTGCGGAGGCAAAAATAAAGAGTGCCGCGTAGGCCAATTTTTCAGGAATATTAAAACTGCTCGTGAATTCATCACTGGTATAAATGATAATACTTTCAGTTTGCAAGGCGAAAACAATGGCAATGCAGCCGAAAAAAAGATTAAGCAGGGTAAATATATTAGGTATTTGTTTCATAATTGAAGACCTTCTTGTAGCCGATTAAGCGACCGGTGAAAAGACAGTTATTTTTTGTACTGAATTTTAATATGCGTGGTTTGCAACTATTTGCGTGGTTAACCATTATCCTGTGAAAAGATGCAGGAAATGAATGGGTAATAACAACTAAATGTAAACTTAAAGTTCAACAATAATTCACTCAGCAGGCGCCCTAACCTGCCTTTAACGTTTCATCAAAGTTTCGATCTCATCGGCGGTGATGGGGATATTTTTCATCAGGTCCTTGTTCCCATTGCGTGTTATCCAAAAATTATTTTCTATCCGGACGCCCATTTTTTCCTCTTCGATATAAATACCCGGCTCAATTGTAAATACCATTCCTGCTTTGATCGGCGCTGTCCGTGTGCCAAGATCATGTACATCGATGCCCAAATGGTGGGAAATCCCATGGTACAGGTATTTTTTATAAGCCTTGTTATCGGGATCCTCGTTTTTGATGTCTGATTTTTTCAGGAGACCAATCTTTTGAAACAGACCGGTCGCCTCCTCCCCTACTTTTTCCGTGTAGTCAAGGATACTAATTCCGGGTTTTAAGATGGAAGCGGCAAATTGGTGCAGACTTAAACAGGCGTTGTACACGGTTTTCTGCCGGCGGGTAAATTTACCATTTACCGGGACCGTCCTGGTCAGGTCTGCGCAATAATTGCCATATTCAGCGCCAAAGTCCATGAGTATCAATTCCCCATCCTTACACTCCTGGCTGTTTTCAATATAATGCAGGGTCCTTGCCCGGTCGCCGCCCGCAATGATCGAACTATAGGCGGGGCCGGCCGAACGTTGCGATAAAAAGGAATGGTATATTTCCGCCTCAATTTCATATTCCATCACGCCTGGCTTGATAAATTGCAATAACCTTCGAAATCCATTTTCCGTAATGTCTATCGCCTTTTGCAATACTTCAATTTCCAGCGGCGATTTGATTGCCCTTGTCTCTTTCAGGATCTTTGCGCTTCTTTTATAATTGTGCAGCGGGTAACGCGACTTCATCGTATCGGCATACCTGTAATCCCTTACCGGCACCAGGTTGGCTTTGCGGTCATTTTCATTGGTGTTCAGGTAGATCGTGTCGGCCCAATGTATCCATGGCTGCAATAGCCCATCCAGCACATCAAGCCAGACGATTGTCTGAATACCAGAAATGGCGGTTGCTTCATTGGCACGTAGCCGGTGCCCGTCCCATTTCTCTTTTAACTCATTAGGACGCACCAATACAAGTACTTCCCTGTACTTCGGATCAGGGTTGTCGGGATATAGTACCAGCATACTATCCTCCTGTTCAATGCCTGTCAGCCATATCATATCAGCACTCTGTTTGAAGCGGTGTAACTGGTCGGCATTCATGGGCAACTCGTCATTGCTGTTAAAAATTGCGATTGATTGCCTATCCATTTTTTCAACAAAACGCTTCCTGTTTTGAGAAAATATTTCAGGATTTAAAGGAAGGTATTTCATTCTTTATTTTTATATGTTGCAATATACATTTTAAATGATTGCAGGAATCACGGGATTCAGACCCGGCCGGTTGCCACTAACAGCCAGGCGGGAACTGAAAATGCATGAAAAAAGAGAATATAAAAGATATCCATTCATTTGTCCTTTAACTTGTTCGAAACTACCGCCGGCTATTGCAATTTTACAAATGTTTAAGCAATTGGTGAAATAAGTTACGGGTAAAGCGCTCATTGACCCGCCAAGGGTTGCCAACCTTACTTTTAATGAATGGTGTTGGCCTGTTGTATAAAGGTTGGTAACCGTTACCCGGTCACAATACCATTTCCGGTATTTCCCCTTCAACGATCAGCTTGCCAGCTGTTTTGGCAATGATCTCTTCTACACTTACACCCGGCGCCCTTTCCAATAATTTAAACCCTGCCGGGGTGATATCCAGTACAGCCAGTTCGGTTACTATTTTTTTTACACAGGCCACTCCCGTAAGCGGGAGTAAACAAGCAGGCAGTAATTTAGATTCGCCTTGGGGGTTCGTATGCATCATGGCTACGATGATGTTTTTTGCACTTGCAACGAGATCCATTGCCCCGCCCATGCCTTTTACCATTTTACCCGGAATTTTCCAATTGGCAATATCTCCTTTTTCACTTACCTCCATTGCGCCTAATATTGTCAGGTCGACCTTACCAGCCCTGATCATTCCGAAGCTCATGGCACTATCAAAAAAGGCGGATCCAGGCAAAGTTGTAATAGTTTGTTTACCCGCATTGATCAGGTCAGCATCTTCTTCCCCTTCAAAAGGAAAGGGCCCCATGCCCAGCAATCCATTTTCACTTTGTAACACCACATTCAGGCCACCAGGTATATAATTGGCCACCAGCGTAGGTATCCCAATACCCAGGTTTACATAATAACCGTCCCTCAGTTCCTGCGCCAGGCGTTGGGCTATTTGATTTTTGTTAAGCATATAATTTAATTTGCCAATGTGAAAATTCGAAAATGTGAAACTTGAGGTATAACATTGAAATGGCATTGTAATTCGAAAAAAAATTCAACTTTCTCAATTGGCTAATTTTCTTACCGTCCGCTGTTCTATCCTTTTCTCATAATCTTTGCCTTCAAATACCCGGTGCACATAAATGCCGGGTGTATGGATGTGATCGGGATCAAGATCGCCGGTTGGCACCAGCTCCTCTACTTCCGCGATGGTAATTTTTCCAGCCATGGCCATTAACGGGTTGAAGTTCCTGGCCGTTTCCCGGTAAATAAGGTTTCCATCGGTGTCTCCCTTCCAGGCTTTTACAATGGCAAAATCAGCATCAAAGGCGAGTTCCAACAGGTACGATTTATTATTGAATACCCTTATCTCTTTACCGATACCAACTTCTGTACCCACACCTGCAGGCGTAAAAATAGCCGGCATGCCATACCCGGCGGCCATGCACCTCGTGGCCAACGTGCCCTGCGGGATCAATTCTACTTCCAGTTCCCCGCTTAATAACTGACGTTCAAACTCCGCATTTTCTCCAACATAAGAAGCGATCATTTTTTTTAATTGCCTTTGCTGTAGCATCAAGCCAATTCCAAAATCATCGACGCCGGCATTATTGGAAATACAGGTAAGGTCCATGACTTTCCTTTTAACAAGAGCACGGATACAATTTTCCGGTATGCCGCACAAGCCAAACCCACCCAACATTAAGGTGGCCCCATCCGGTATATCTGCAACTGCCTCCTCTGCATTGTCGAAAACTTTTTTCATTGGAATTTTTTAATCGTTATCTATTGGATATAAGGTAAGCAAATTTCAGTAATTATCATTTTCATCGCTACAAAAAAGGCCACCGCATCCTCCATTTTTGCAACTGCAGTTGAAATGGAAACTCCGTTATCAGCAATAAATACAAGCGCTTTCCCGTTTTACAAGGATGTGGATGGTAAAAGCTTTCATCAATCCTGGAATAAAATACGAATTAAATGAGCGAGCTAAAAATATTATCATACATTAGTTATATTTACTGCTGCATATGTATAAAATACTCAGAATTCATAACAGGCTTATCGTTGGTGGCCCTTCATTAAACGTTACGCTTTTATCTACCCAATTGAGCCCTGAGTTTGAAACAAAACTATTAGTGGGAAAAAAAGATCCCCAGGAAAAAGATGCCGGTTATATCGCCCAGCAATTGGGAATCACCCCTATTGAAATCTCCGAAATGCGGAGAAGCATCCTGCCTATCAGCGACATTAAGGCATATTTTAAGATAAAAAAGATCATAAAAGAATACAAGCCTGATATTGTTCATACACACGCATCCAAGTCGGGCGCCATTGGCCGGCTGGCAGCCAGTTCCTGCAAAGTAAAATTGATCGTACATACTTTTCACGGGCACGTGTTTCACTCCTACTTTAATAAAACGATCTCTTCGCTGATTGTATCTTTTGAAAAATATCTTGCAAAAAAAACGAATGCAATTATTGCAATCAGTGACCTGCAGCGGAAAGAACTGGTAGACATTTATAAAATAGCTCCTGCCAGTAAAATATTTACCATCCCGTTGGGGTTTAATCTTGCCAAATACTCAATAGACCAGGATATCAAACGGGTCATTTTCAGGGAAAAGTACAGCTTTGACGTAAACGAGATAATTATAGGTATTATCGGGCGCATCGTTCCGATAAAGAACCACGAGATGTTTGTCGAAGTCGCCGCTCTTGTTAAAAAAAAATCAGGAACCAGCGTACGGTTTGCCATCATTGGTGACGGAGAATCGCTTCCGGCAATTGAAAAAAAATCGCTTGACCTTGGCCTTAGCTATTCTTATTTTGTAACTCATCCTAAAGCTAAAACGGACATTGTCGTTACTTCCTGGGAAACTGAAATCGACCAGGTAATGGCGGGTCTTGATATTGTAGTGCTGACTTCTTACAACGAAGGCACGCCGGTCTCGTTAATTGAAGCACAGGCAGCGAACAAACCGGTCGTTTCTACAAATGTAGGCGGTGTGGAAGATGTGATCACGCACGGAGAAAATGGCTTTTTAACCGCCGTCAATGATGTGGAATCTTTTGCCACTTATGTCCACCTGTTAATAAATGATAAACAACTTCGCGACAAAATGGGCAATATTGGTTATCATACTGTGATTAACCGCTACTCAAAACAACGGCTGATAAAAGATGTAAAAAAGCTGTACCTGGATTTTTTAGAAAAGGACGGCGGGAGCTTGTAAAATACTGGGATGACCGTGGCGTTCAGCACTTCATCTCCTCCTTACTGAATGTTATTTAGGTTGTATCAACGATCGCTGGTGAGTCATCTTTCCCCTGTCCCTTTCACCTTTAACTGACATACTATCGAGTATCACTTTCATCACATCGCCATGTGATAAGTAGTAATCATAGCTTCTATAATAGTCTGCCCGTGTAACTTTGTGGAGCGCGAAGATCTTATTTTGCAATTGCATATTTTCCAACGACGCATTTTTCAACGAATCTTTCTTTACAAACTGATCGGTAAATACGTCGGCGTTAATGATATCCCACATTACGGCCTGCATCTTTTCTTTGTCCAGTATCTTCGCATCGCTGCCTTTGTCTGCACAGCCGATCATTCCCAATAAAACTATCGTGGCTATAAATACTCTCATTACTTTAACTCGTCTTTATACCTGTTGGCATTCGTGATGTCTATCTTTTGCAGGATATCTGAGGCCCGCAACTTGTCCTGTGGCGGCGCTTTTGAAAAAATCTTGATCAGTTCATTTGCCTTGCCCTGGAAGAAGAACTGGTTGATCATGGTATTTTGATTGTCTGCATTAAAAGTGTTCAGGAGGTTTAATACGTTCAGCATACCCGCTCTTGCGGCAGCTTCATCCTCAAACATCTTATCCATGCCCTGCCGGTAATAACCATAATAGATATCATGAATGATAGAATACCTGCTATTCATCATATTTTCAACCAGCCAGTAGCGGTTGCGCACACCGTCAAAAGCTTTCCAACCTGCAATACCACGTGTTTCCGGCGCATTATTTACGATATTCTGGGCCTTTAGAAAATACGCGTCGCCACCACGGGGCGCAAAAGTTTCATAATTAAATGCTATGATCATATTTGCGTAATAAGCAAATATTGCGGTAAGATTGGACATGAGCGCATCCGTTCCTGCTACCCTGTTTTCATTAAAATCCAATTGCTGAAACTCTACATACTTGAAAGACACATCTGCATCCTGGAAATTAATAAGCGGTGATAAATAAGAAGTATTAAAAACCGGCCTTGCTGCCTGTATGGTAAGAGAAGCGGTATAAACGTTGACGTCGTTGGTTGGCTGCAGGTTTAGAAAGAAACTGCAATCAATTTTTTCATTTACTAAAAATACGTCTTTGGTCCATTTGCGATTATTCAAAAAAGTAATCAAAGCAGTTTGTAAGGTTTGAAAAACATTCTTATTTACCGCGGTCCCTACCTGGCTGCTGTTGACTGTTACCCGGGCATTTAATTCCTGCGCGCCCGCGAAATTTACAGCCAGCACCAAAAGGAAGAACAGTTTTAATTTCCTGAAGATCATATTACAATTGAATAATAGTGTTTACAATATCCTTTGCTACCGCTGCCTTGGATTTAGTTTCGAAGTAATGGGTATTGCCTGCCTTATCAAAAATAGTTATTTTATTAGTGTCATAGCCAAAGCCGGCCCCGGCATCTTTCATTGAATTGAGCACGATCATATCAGCATTCTTTTCTGCTAATTTCCTTTTCGCATATTCTGCTTCATTGTTGGTTTCCAACGCAAAGCCAACCAACAATTGACCGCTTTTTTTGAGTTGACCCAAATGCTTTAAAATATCTTTTGTTTTTTTAAGTGCAATTGAAAGGGAATCTCCGGTCTTTTTGATCTTTTCGGGTTGCACATCGGTGGGGGTATAATCTGCAACGGCAGCGCTCATAACTGCGATATCCATTTTATCAAATACGGAGATACAGGCGTCAAACATTTGTGCGGCAGTTTTTACGCGGATTACATCTGGCAGTGCAGGTATGTCTAAAGAAGTGGGGCCGATGATCAGGGTCACTTCCGCCCCGCGGTTTTTTAATTCGTTTGCAATCGCGATACCCATTTTACCGGAAGAATTATTGCCGATAAAGCGAACCGGGTCGATCTGTTCATAAGTGGGGCCAGCGGTAACCATTGCGTGCTTACCTTTCAGGGGTTGATCAGCCAAAAAAAAATTGTCAAGCCAATCAATAATTGATTCCGGTTCAGCCATCCTGCCTTCGCCGGTAAGGCCGCTGGCTAATTCCCCCGATTCTACCGGGATGATATAATTTCCAAAAGCGGTTATTTGCTGAAGGTTATTTTTTGTAGCAGGATGCAGCCACATATCCTCATCCATGGCAGGGGCCACGACTACTTTACAGGTAGCGGAAAGATAAACGGCCAGCAACAAATTATCGCACATGCCGGTTGCCATTTTCGCAAGAGAATTACAGCTAAGGGGAGCTATCAGCATTATATCTGCCCATCTTCCCAGCATTACATGATTTGCCCAGGAATCGTTATTGGCGAGGTCAGTTAAAACAGGATTTTGTGAGAGGGTGGAAAGGGTTAACGGAGTAATAAAATCTTTTGCAGAAGGGGTCATTATGATTTTTACCTCGGCCCCTGACTTAATCAGTAACCTGGTAAGTGTAGCGGTTTTGTATGCAGCGATACTCCCGGTGACCCCTAACAATATTTTTTTTCCCTTTAACATAAAAAACGACGGATTAAACCGTCGTTAAAAATATAACTTCTTCTTTAAAAATTATTGCTAATTGTTCGCGGGCACTAGCTGAACAGGTCTTCCTCGTTCTTACGGAAATAAATCTTGTCTTCAATAAATTCCTGGGAAGCTAGCAATGCAGGATTCGGCATACGCTCGTATGCTTTAGATATTTCTATCTGCTCTTTATTTTCATGAATTTCTTCTAAACTGTCGGTATGGCTTGCAAATTCTTCCAGTTTATTATGTAATTCTTCCTTTATGGTAATATTGATCTGGTTGGCACGTTTTGCAATAATAGCAATAGATTCATACAAATTGCCCGTTTTTTCTTTCAGATCAAACAGGTTTTTTGGCTCTACTACATTGCTCGTACTAGAGCTTAGTTGTCGTCTTAATTTGCTCATATTGTATTTCTTTAATATTGTTTTGACTGATATTACTTAATTCTTTGGCCTCTGATAAATAAGGGCTTTCCGGGTAACGGTCCGCGAAATCCTGGTATTCGGTCACGACCTTTTCAAAACGCTCCGATTGCTTTTCCTGTACACTCAATTTGGCAAACCTGTAATAAGATTTAACCGTATTGAATTTGTATTTATCCCCTGATTTCGACTCAGGATAATTATTTAATAAACCCGTGTAAGCAATTGCGGCAGCTCTGTACTGCCCTACTTTAAAATAAAGGTCGGCTGCCCTTAACTCCTTTACTTCCAGTCTTTCCCGGCACTTATCAATTATCGCCGTAGCTTCTGTGATCCTTGTGGAACCAGGGTGCGTATTGATAAACGTTTGCATCACCCCGATGGATTTTGCAGTATTGGTCTGGTCAAGATCTACTTTGGGCACCTGCTTATAAAAACAAAGGGCGTGCATGAAATCTACTTCCTCCGCTTTGCTGCTATTGGGAAACACTTCCAAAAATCCCTTGAAAAAATTCTCCGCGTCCATGTAATTTTTCAAATAATAGAAGCAGTAGGCATCTTTGTAATACAGTTCTTCAAACTTATCCGTTCCTTTAAACACGGGATAAAGTTCTTCATACAATTGTTGGGCCTGGCGATATTTTTTCTCAGCATAAAACGAATCCGCCATACTCAGCTTATAAGTCACATCTTTACTTTTCATAATCTTGCTATATTTATTGCAGGATGAAAAGGCAAAGAAAAGAACGGCGGCTATTAGTGATAATTTTAAAAAACGCATAGAAGTGTGCAAAATTAGTGAATTTGATCCAAATATCTCCTCAAATTATCAAAACGCAAAAAAGAAGCCGTTAAGGTTTTCAGAAATTGCCCCCCCTTGTTTTTACAACTTGCCGGCAAATAGACATGGCTGATAATTGGTCAACCAGTTTAAACACCAGTAAGTGATTATCTCCAAATTAAAAAATCTACACATAACTACTTATAATTAAACCAATTAGCTAATAAATGGTTATAAATTATTATAAACCGGCATTATTCAATAATCTGTTCCAACTCTTCACTACAAACACCTACTTTGTAAAATAATTGTATTGAAGCCGTTGCAGACTGCACTATATTGCTTTTTTTTGCGAATGGATTTTGTAAATAATATCATAGGTGAGGAACTAAAAACTTTTGAAAAAAAGTTTACCGATGCCGTAAAGAGCCAAACGCCGTTGCTAGA
>JBDSLD010000078.1:0-12377 GCA_039916545.1 Ferruginibacter sp. | reverse complement strand
TTTAAAGCCGGCCCATTTTGCCAGCACCGGAATATAACGGTGCATTTCGCCATATACCTCGATACATTTCACCAGTTTATTTCTATAGGCTTTCAGCCCGCAATTAAAATCATGCAGCTTTATCCCCGTTGTTCTGCTGGCAGTTACGTTAAATAATTTAGAAGGAAGATTTTTTGTAAGTTTATTGTCGTACCGCTTTTTTTTCCAACCGCTAACCATGTCGAAACCATCATCTACGATCATTTTGCGGAGGCCGGGTATTTCATCCGGACTATCCTGCATATCTGCGTCCATGGTAATAACTACATCGCCTTTGGCTGCTTTGAAACCTTCATTAAGCGCGGCACTTTTACCATAATTGCGTTGAAATTTTATACCACGAACATTTTCATTCTGTTGACGGAGCGACTCGATCACCTGCCAGGAATTGTCGCTGCTGCCGTCATCCACCATGATTACTTCATAACTAAAGTCATTATCCTGCATAACACGCTCGATCCAGGCTGCAAGCTCGGGTAAAGATTCATCTTCGTTGTAAAGCGGAACTATAATTGATACGTCCATAAATGTGTTCCTGTCCTCTTGTATTTTATTTATCACTTGTTAATCGGTCAGCCTGGTTTTGTCCATCAGCCAGGCTATCATTTTAAGCAGCAATTTTATTTTTACTACTTAAAAATCCACCTGCAATCACGGTTATGATCGAACCCAATATCAGGTACCTAAAAACGGCCGACGATATCATCAGCGGCATGAACATTTTTTTTAACTGCTTTGTATTCTCTTCGATCTCATTTGGCAGATGGTTTCCCTGCAAAATAAGCAACCTGCTGTTCTCTGCAATTTTACTATCCCGGAACGATGTATTAGAACTAAAATAAACGTAGGTAAACACGGCCATCAACAAAGTTACTACGATGAAAGTCTTAAAGCCGGTGGAAAAATAATCTTTAAAAGCTTTCTTTTCTGTAGCTGTTTTCGAATAAGTGAACAGGCTCCATACGATACCGGCGCAAAATATCAGGTACACCAGGAACTGGAAATTACTTTCGACAGGGTTCTTTAAAATATATAAAGAAAAGACGGAAGCAATGATCATCAGTGCACCTGTTATCAATCCTTTTTGTGTCGGCGATATTTGCTTCATTTAATTTAAAGAAATTTTATCTCCGTTAATAATTCCTATCACTTTTCCTTTTAACGTTTTACCAATAAAAGCGGAATTTTTGGATTTTGACCTTATATCTTTTTCTTCAAATTTATATTCCTGGAATGGATTAAATAAAGTAAGTGTTGCTTTTGCCCCTTCTTTTATTTCGGGTACTGCCAAACCAAAAATTTTTCTAGGAGCAATACTTAAACATTCAATCAATTGCTCAATTCGCCAGTTGGCAGTACCGGAACTATTGACTACCGCGCCGATCACTCCAAATAAGCTTTCCAGCCCGATCATCCCGTTTTTCGCGTACTCAAATTCGCAAACCTTGCTATCGTAGTTCTGAGGAATGTGGTGTGAGGCAATAAAATCAATCGTGCCATCCAGTAATCCCCGGAGCAATGCAATGCGGTCATTTTTGGTACGCAATGGCGGATTTACTTTTAGATTGGTATCGTATTGCTGCAGGTCTTCATCACAAAAAAATAAATGATACGGGGTAACGGAACAGGTTACCGCCAACTCTGCCGCCTTTGCCCTTTTGATATATTCCAGGCTTTTAGCAGAAGATATGCCTGTAAAATGCAGTTTGCTATCCGCATAACGGGTTAATTTTATATCTCTTGCCACCATCAATTCTTCTGCCATTGCTGGTTTTCCGGGCAATCCAAGTTGGGTGGAAATAATGCCCTCGTTCATTAAGCCACCGCTACCAATGCTTTTATCGTCGGGTACCTGGATAACAACGGCATCAATGGTTTTTACATATTGCAATGCTTTCAGCAACAGGCCGCCATCCTGGATCGCATTCAGGCCGTCACTAAAAGCAATGGCCCCGGAGTTTGCCATGTCATACATTTCCGCCAGCTCTTTTCCCTCAGTATTTTTACTCACTGCGCCGATCGGATGAATGGTGACAGCCGAACCAGCAGTCGATTTTTGTACAATATATTCCACCTGAGACTTAGCGTGAAGCACCGGGCTGGTATTTGGAATGACCAGCACATCGGTGAAGCCACCAGCGGCAGCTGCCAGGGAACCGGTCTCCAATGTTTCCCGGTATTCGAATCCGGGATCGCAAAAGTGAGCAAAGGAATCCATCCAGCCGATACTTACATGTAATCCTTCCAGTTGAATTAACTGGTCCGCATCTTCGCTGATCAGGTCGGCGATGGTTGTAATAAAACCATTATGAATTAAAATATCTTTTGTTTGTCCGTTAAAAGGAGAGGATGTGCTAACGATTATGGCCTGCTTGATTAAAACCTTCATGAATAAAAAAGTTGCGCTAAGTTACAGTATGTTGTTCTTTTTAGAATTGAAAATTTCAATTACTTTTGCAATCCCTTTAATGCCATTGCATTATAATTTACATTTTCGGGATGTAGCGCAGCCCGGTAGCGCACACGTCTGGGGGGCGTGGGGTCGCAAGTTCGAATCTTGTCATCCCGACTAATTAGCTGAAATCCTTTACTGCAAAGGATTTCAGTTTTTTCTTTTATAACTTGCGACATGCAGGTTAACTATAACTTATAACGTGATTTTTGCACCGTCAAAAATTTGTTATGAGTATAGAAAAAAAAATTTTTGCCTTAAACTTCTACACTGCTGGTAATGACCTTTCGAAACGTTGGTTTGTAAGAATCAAAGTACCCAACTACACCAAGGGATGTTTGTCCTGGAAGAAATGCTATGGGGATATTAATAAGTTCAATAGCGTAGATGAAAGGTTAAAAGCTTGTAAGGAATTGGCTTTGGAAATTGAAACTACCCAGGACTATAAAGCAACACAAGGAAGCAGGAAGCCGGGATATGTTAACGAGAACTTCTACACCAGTACAATATTTCAATTTAAAAAACAACTGGCTGCCAGGGCCTACCGGATAAGGTTAAGCAGTAAACGGCGTTACAATGGCCTGGTGAAAAATCTGGAAGCCTGGTTATTACAAGGCGGTCGCCCTCAGCTACCTATTGGCGCTTTTAGTAATAATGACGCACAAAGTTTCCTGCAATTTGTTGTACAGGGCCTACAGCAATCGAATGAATCACATAACCAGCATTTAAGGCTTTTTAAATCTTTTTTCGTTGAATTGATATTGCAGGGCGTTGTAAACAAAAACCCCTTTGCAGGTATTAGGGGTATGGAGAAAATAAACATACCAGCCCTATATTTCAATAAAGGACAAATAGAAATATTGAAACTTGTTATTCCCAATAGAGATACTCAGCTTTGGCAATTTTGTAATGTTATGTATTACTGTTTTATACGACCGGGCGAATTGAGACAATTACTCATTTCCGATATTGATTTTCAGGAAGCCCGAATAAGGATGAGGCCAGAAATTACAAAAAATAAAAAGCTACAATATGTGTCTATCCCATCCCAGTTGTTTAGAATGTTCCAAGATGCCGGTTTCAATAAATACTCAAAGAATTACTATTTGTTTGGCCGGGATGGTTTGCCAGGCCTTGTACAGTTGAGTACAAGCAGCATGAAGGTAAGGCACCAGACAATTTTAAGGGGTATCAAGTTTAGCACCGAACACAAATTGTATAGCTGGAAGCATACCGGTGCTATTGCTTGTGCCCGGGCCGGTATGCCATTAAAGGATCTTCAAATGCAATTGCGTCATTCGAGTTTAGACCAGGTAAATAAATACCTTGCCAGTATGTTGGTGTGGGAATCGGATTTTATAAAAAACAGTTATCCCGAATTGTAAATAAAAACCCCGGCCATTTTTGACCGGGGAAACCAAACCTACTATGAAAACTGCCTACTGCCTGAAAAGGATAATGGAGCTGTAAGGTGCAATCGTTACCGATCCGCTGTAGTTCGTTGTTCCGTCTACCCCTAAATAATTATCGGATCCAAGGCTGACAACTTTAATCGAACTGGTTGAATTATATTCAAAACGCAAATAATCATCAACGTTCACAGGGGTTAATGTTGGAGTTACAAGCGGTGTAATATTCGAATGAGCATCATAAACCGGATACGCAGATCTCCAACCGCTGAAGCTATACTTGAAATTATTAGCGCCAAAATTGAACACAAACAAATTCGTTACTCCGGAAGACGGGTTTATATAATAATTGCTGTCGATAACTCCTACGCTGTCCTCTCCCCCATAAATATCATTAATATAAAATGGCAACTGAGTGGGATATTTGGCAAAGAAGATATTATTTGTAATTCTGTTAAACCTGGTATGTTGGTAGCCGTTGTTTGCATCGGCCGTGGAAAAGCACCCTGCGGGCGGTATGCCGGATCCAAACTGACCGACATCATAGACGGTATTACCAGATATAACATTGTGTTGTGCTGACGATATGTAAATACCTTCAAAAGCATTGAATATGGTATTATTAAGCACATTAACCCCACTGCTGGTTGCATCTAAATAAATTGCCCTGTTGTGCTTATAACTGGATGTTGTTCCCGCTGAAGCATCGCCGGATTTGAACAAAATGTTGCTCTGTATGGTAAGTTTGACTAACGGAGCCGAATCGCCCCTTAGACCGGAATTATATATTCCACCGCCATCATTCAAGGTTAAACAGAAGTTACTGATTATGTTTTGTTTGAAAACCTGATAATTTCTTTCTTTCAAAATGCTTATAGCAGCATAACCCGTGCTGTCGAAAGTATTTCCCGAGATCAGCAGATTTGTCGAGCCGATATTTATACCGGTAGCCTGCCTGTCCGCATACATTGGGTTATTTGAGATCATCCCCTGGTTAATACCAATTCTTTTAAAAGAATTATTTTGAATCGTTATTCCGTTGCCAGTACCTGGGTTGTTTTCATGAATGCCATTCATGTTAATATCTGTAACCGCTGAGTTAAGCACCTGGAAATTAGTCATGTTCCTGTTGTCTATTGCATCAACCCCGGCAAAGGAAAAAGAACAATTGTCGATTGTAATATTATCACAGTATTGAATGTCGGTCATTACCCCTTCACTTCCTTTAAAAGCAATTCCTTTGAAAATAATATTAGATTTTCGTGTGTAGACCAGGTTTGTTAATGTTGCCGCCTGAATCGATGGCGGGGTACTGGTATAATAAATTTTTATTTTATGGGTGATCGGATCGTAAAACCATTCGCCATTCTCGTCAAGGGTGGATATATGATTTTGCACGAAATAGCCATAATTGGCATTGAGTGCGGAGTAACCGGTAAATGACAAAGTAGTGCCAATGTGAGATGTGATTGGAAGTCTTTTTATTACAAAATCAGACTGCCTTATTATTACTTCACCGCCTGTCCAGTTTGGCGAGCCCGTTAGTTGATTATCAGTAATAGATCCAGGCAGCCCAATCCCAGGACCATTAATATAACTTTCATATGACAAGTAGCCATCATTCGCAATGTGAGCATTTGGATATCTTCCCATTGGTGTATTGACTCCATTAATCACTACCATGTTTAAAGTGGATAATCCACCAGGTAAAGCAGCTTCCCAAATATTGCCGCCTAAAGAAGTCCATGAAGTAACGGATTTTAGCCCGGTAACTATTGGCATAGCGCCTGCACCGTAGGTACTTAATATAATTGGTTTAGATGGTGTGCCAGCCTTATTAACAACCATGGACCCATAAAAAATATTTGACGACCTGAATAATATAGAATCTCCTGGTACAATAAAACTCCATGATGCATTTAATTTATCGATTGTTTTCCAGGCAGTTTGCGAGGTAAGGCCATCATTGGCATCATTGCCCCACTCAGCTATGTGGTAATTGCGGCCGTTTAAATTAAATGCACCGGTTGTATCAACAGGGTTGATCGGCGGTTGTGCCGGGGCTGCTACACCGATTAATTTTTTTGTAGTGATCCAGTACTGTTGTGCCTGAAGAAAAAAGCAGATAAATAAAAAGGGTACGGATAATAGTTTTTTCATAGAATAATTACTTTATGTTATCAACCTTTAATTTGATTGCTTTTAATGCTTCCTGAATAAGAAACAGATCATTGTAAGTAAAGGCACCAGTAGCAGCCGTTACTTTTTTACTCAACGGATCATAATACAAACCATTAGTAAATATTACAGAATCTATCGGGATTTTATTAACCCTTGAATACAAAGCAGCAAGGGAATCACTAATACTTTTTATAGCAATTTCCCGAAGCTTTTTTTCTCCTGCAGCATTTATCGAAATCGCAGAATCCCGGCTTTTCTTTTCCGAAATTGCGTGAATGTTTAAAAGTGAATCCCGGCTTTTTTTATCCGCAATAGAACTTGCTTGTAGGGTTTTAACTGCCGATGTTAATTGCGTATTTGTCCATGCCTTTTGAGCATGAATGTTTGACTGAAAAAGAAAGGCCATTGAGATTAATAAAAGGTATCGCATAGAATCATTTTTAGGTGAAATGTTCTTGTCATCGTTTTGATAACAACTTTACAAGGGTGAAGAATGTATTTTTATTTCTATATAGTAACCGAATAATTTGGCGAGAAGAAAATCAGCCAGGCCCGTCGATGTATTGCCTGTCTGTATATGGTAAGTAAAGGGATTTCCCATTATTTCATCGCCTATGTATGTTGGCTGCCCAATTATATAGTTGATTGACCCGCCATTAATTAGAGTATAAGCAGTATCATTAATTTTGGGGGGTAATGGGAGATAAAAATTAGATGTGGAAGTACTACCAAATATTGGCTGATCAGCATTTAATATAAAGTCACCGGGGCCAATACGTGAAAATGTTAAGTTTGCCCCCGTTGTGTTTAGACGTTCCCCATTGAAAAAACTAACTACTGAATCGGATGGATCCTGTACTAGAAATCCGCTTATTATTTTGTAAGGAAGGTTTACTACAGGATTTGCCGGGTCTGAATTATTTACCAGATCTCCGGTTACAGATTGCACCGTACCGCCACTACCGCTATATTGTGGAATATTTAAAGATCTGGTGATTGAATCCCATGTTGCCGGACCACTACTCCCATCGGTTGTAAGCACAATTTTTGTAATGCTATCAAAAGCCTCCTGCCTGGTCTTTAATTTTTGGTAATCCCCGGCACCGGTTGATGGAATTAATTCTAAATATGGTCCGTAAACTTCAATACTGTCAAAAGTGCTACCCCCGCTTACTATCCAGTTTGCATTTCCTAATGTTGGGTCGCGCAATTGCCACATGGTGCTATCTTCCTGGGTATAAACCAACATGCCTAATTTCCTTCTTAATGTTGGAATAAAATCCCTTTCTTCAATATCAGCCACTACCCGGTAACCGCCTTTTTGCAGGCTGTCGTAATGCGTTGGATATGCAGCAACGCCGTTTGTGTTTATTGATCCAACAACCGTTACTTGCCCAAAAGCAGAACATGAACACGCGACAATTAATAAAAAGGATATTAGTTTTTTCATTTATTGAACAGAATTAAAAGTGATAGTAGTATTGTTAAAAACATTCTGGGTTGTATATACATAATAATTCTGTGTGAAGCCACTTGCATTTGTTACAGATACTGTGGTAAGATCAAAAGCACCTATGCTTTCCAAACCTGATATTATAATACTGCTCAACGCTCCATAGCTGGAAGGGTAAGCATAAGAAACATATTTGTTGGTACCGGTAACAACCACTGCAAATTGTACAGACTTTATTTTTGTTGCAGTTAACTCACTGCTACCCCCCGCGGCTGCTACAATATCAGCGCTGGAAGGGGGCGAGCCGGTAGAATACATCCAGTATCGTTTTGGCGAAAAACTATAAGTGGTGGCAGCTGTAGCCGTTTTGCCATCGGTAGTGGTCACTACATTGCTGTAGGTCGTTGTGGTGTTTGTTGTTACGGTTACAGCCTGGGTACCACTTACGGTGCCCGGTTGGCTCGGTTGTGTAAACGTTTTTGTAGTTCCTGCTACTACAATGCTTGCAAGCGTTGCAGTAGCACTTTGCCGGCTTGCTGTATAGTTTAATGTTTGTGATAAGGTGGCTGCGCTGGTAAGCTCTAAATTAGATCCACCGGTGATTGTGGCGGTCGGTGGTTGACTACCATAAAAAGCAGCAGCGATCCAGGCTGCTGAAGGAATATTTACACCCGGATTTGTGCCAACCACAGGTATAGTCGTAATGGGGCCACCAGGTACATTAACTCCGCTCCCGGATCCTGATAAATCTTTATACCATATACCGCCCAACTCAAGGCTATCGATCCCTTTAATTCTATTGACTGTAAGGGATGTTGGCTTTTTCTGTCTTTGTGAAAAAACCGTAAGAGAAATAATGTTTAATAAGAGAACGAAAATAGTTTTCATAATTATTTTTTATAGACGGTGCCCTGGGTAATTCCTGTTAAACCTGTGATATAAAGAATTGTATTTTGATCAAATTTTGTCTGAATCGTAATACTGTTGTTTTCAGCTTCAGCCAGCGGCCTGGCTTCCTCAAAATAATTATCCCCTTCAACTTCAGAAATGCTTATTAAATCTGCATTTGCAGGATTGAGAACAATGGTTGAAATAAAAGTTCCTGCTAATACAACCAGTTCGTACGGGGCATTACCAGGCGCCGTAAAATAGCTTATCGAATTGTCAACTATGCCGATCATGTAGCCCATAATTATTTTTCTATTTTTACAGTTGTTTGTGTAACTATTATAACACTGCTGTTAGTGGTTGTGCCATACTGAAAACCCGGTATTGCCCTGCCATACAGCCCTACCTGGAATTGAGTTTCATTTATTATTTCAATTTTTTGGTTGCCTTCAATAGCGTTTTTTAATACCTGCATTTGCAGGAAGAGGGATTTTAAAAAAAAATTATTTGGATTGGATAATACATTGTCTGACAATGGAATTCCGTTAACTAACAATCCATCGGGAGTGGCGCCGGCATTTACATGAATATTCAATAATGATCCCTGCGGATTAATTAATTCGTTACCATGATAAGGCGTAAATGTTGTTTGCAAAATAACGTTCATGCTTATTTTATTATAGAGTAGCTCGTTTCAATAAGCGTTACCTGTGAGTATGTTAATCCAGTTGCATAAGCCCCAAAGGACACGGTGAATTGAGTTTCATTGATCAGGTTGATTTTCTTGCCATTTTTCAACTCATTTTGAATTATAGGTATGAGCAACGGCAAAGAATCAATGCCAAAAAAATCACCGGGTCCAAGGCGTATAGAATCGTTTACAAAACAATCATAAAAGCCTGTGTTCTTTAGTATCCACACCGGATGAGTTGGCTTGATAATACTGTCTTTATTGTAAGGTGTGAAAGTTGTATTTGCAATTATTTTCATTTTGCTTTTTTGCGCTTTTTATTGGTGATCAAAAAAAAAATTAATCCGGCAAATGCTATCGTTCCTATGGACCCGGTTGCAACTGAGTTTGTAACTACCCAACTGGAAACGCTTTTATAAATGGAAGTAAGCATTTCAACATATTTTGAACTGGTTGCATAACCGGCCGCTTTTAATTTTGCAAACTGTTCTATTGGGGTTGTAGCTACTGTCACGCCTGCCTTTATGTACCTGGGACCTGAGACGAACTTTACATAATTGCTGAAGCTTTCCTGTGCACTATCATACACACGGAATTTTGCATTTACTGTGTAAGTCTTTCCGCTTGAATCCTCTTCCTTTGTTGAGTACAAAATATATTTTCCCTTCCAGCTGCTATCGGCTTTTATTCCAAAAAAATTATTATACTTAGCAGAAAGTGCGCTTTCACCGTATCCGCTTTCAAGTGCGGCCGCTGTGAGTATCGTTTCCGGGAAAATGTTACTTCCGGCTGCAGCGTTTTTTGCCGCAATGCCATACCTGGATATAAAGCCATTCATTTTTATTGCAGTAGCATTACTCATTTTAGACGGTTAAAGATTTGGGAAATTTGTTTAACCGCGATATCCACCCGGCATAGGTATTATTCTTTTTGAATTTTGGATTTTTGAAAGCCAGGCGATCATACAGATCTTTTCGTGCTTTCAAAATGGCCTCATAGGAAAAGGCCGGCCGTTCATTCAAAATCTTTAATGTAGTTTCATTCAGGTAAGTAACTTCCCGCCCTCCTACGGCGCGGTTAATCAATATCATAGCGCTACCACTATTAATGTAAAAATCATAAATAAGGTTAGCTAATGTTTGGTTTTCGATCAGGTCCCCTTTCAACGTGTCCCAATACTTTGTTTTATAAAATGAGACAACAAGTTTTTCCAGATCAGTATTATTTATCACCTGGTATTTTTGGGGTTTTGATGCATTTACAATTGAGAATATTTTTTGCACAATTGGTTCGCGCTTCCAGGCATTCCAGGATATGCCTTTGTAGGTCGGTCCTCCGTTATCAACCGTATAGCCACCCTCAATGCCGGAAGTAAGTTTAAATGCTGCTTTAAAGTCTGCCATGTTAAGGATTTTTTATTGGAAGCTTATTTACAATTTTTGAAATTTCCTGAAACTCACTTATGTCTAATCCATCTTTCAAATAGTACCAAGGGCATCGCAGACGTAAAAGAAGATCCTGTTTGTACAACTCATTGTATTTAGCACATAATGCGCTCAATTCAATTTGACTTCTAACTAAACGAAACACGGAATAAATAGCCTGCTCATCATCATTTACCAAGCCCCATGCTTTGTATATCTGATTTGCCCAGGCTGTTAGTTTTGATGCATTTGCGATGTAATAAGTACCAGGGTGTTTTTTAGGATAGGCAATCCAGAAATTTGGATCCCATCCTGGGTTATTGCCGGCTATTTCAGCAGCAGCATCGAGCTCTTTTTCTTTTTGTGTTTGGGTTAAACCAATCTTGTCCGTGACCGGTCTAATAATGCCATAATACAATATTGCCAGTAACCCGGCACCAAGCAATAATTGTTTCTCTTCTTTACCTATGGGCATCTTATAAAAAGTTTAAAGCCATATCAATTTTAGCTGGGCTAGTTTGTAATGTGTTAGTGATCTTCGCTATAATGGATATCCACTTATCCGGGTACCTGGCTTGCAACGCTTCACAAAATGCCTGAACAGTATTGTTCATTTGGTCAGTTTCTGTATCGGTTAATGATTCGGTATTGTTCTCCAATGTCTCATCCTCCGTTATGCCACTAACCGGTAATTGCAAACCCGGCGCTGCTTTTAATCCAAACTGTTGGGCAATACTGCCAATGTAAGGGTGAACTTCCTGCATGAGTTTATTAAAGGGCTTTTGTAAATTGGTTTGCAATTCTTTATTTTCCTTTGTAAGATCTCCTACCTGTTTTTGCAGGGTTTTTAACTCATGCTCCGTCATTAACTGCTTGAATTTTGTTTCAGCTATTTCACCCGCTTTCACCATCATTGTTTCATAATCTAATGCAGGGTTCACAACTCCAATTGCAGCAACAGCAGGCAGGGTTGCCGTTTCGCTCATACTTAAAGTAAAAAGTGTTTCACTCCTACCTTTACTGGTAGAGGATCCCATTTCTTTACAAGTAAATATGAAAAAGTCTCCGCTACTGATTAATGAAAGACATTGTTCCAGGTAAGCAGCTGCCGTTTCCATTGTTTCATTTTCCCTATCCTTATTATTAAAAACAGTGTTGCCGCTCTCCGTATTATTTTTTCGGAAGATTGAAAAATATGGCTTGCCTGCATTCTTAAACCATTGAAGTAAATTTTTGCGGCCGTGTATCATGTGTATTTTTTTGCGGTAATTGGTTTGGAAGTATAAGTTGTTAACCGGACTAAGCGGCCTCTTCCATTTCGATTACAATCGATTTTGGGTTAGTATTTGCCAAGATCCTTGACAAGACAGCGGTATCGTAAACTTTTTCTTTTTTTGGTTTTTTGCCGTCCTGTGTGTCAGCCACTTTTGCCGCAACCGCTGCAAGTTTTACAAGCATTGCATTCTTAGCGTATTCAGTTGGCAGACTATCTAACCAGGCTTTTAATTTTTCGTAGAAGTCTTCAGCTCCAACGCTTATACCGCTAATGGCAGCCAGTGCGATTTCCAGCCATTTTTTTACCTCACTTCCCTGTGGTATAAGCTTAATAAGCATTTCAACAGTTGGCGAACCAACAATATCTTTTATTACCTTGGTCACCTTTGTTATTTCTTCAACTATGCTTCCGAGTTTTGGGCCGATCTGATCCATAATTTTGCGGATAGTAGCCATAAAATTTTTACAAAATGCCATGTTTTTTGGTTTTAAATGTTATAGAAAAATATTACTGATCTTAATTTTTGTTTTTCTTTTGAGGGGACTTTCCGTGCATATCATCCAT
>JBDSLD010000077.1:0-27133 GCA_039916545.1 Ferruginibacter sp. | reverse complement strand
AATGGCGTTGATTCAATGGTGCAAACGCCCGCGTCATTGATCTTTAAAATATAAGTGCCGGCGCCAACATTTTTTAGCGCAGCCGTATTTCCTACCACCGCATTATTTTTGTCATACCAGGTATAACTGGTAGGGCCCTGCAGGCCGGTTACTTCAGGAGATATGCTTCCCTTGTGCAGGCTGCATTCATCATTTTTTATGTCAACCCGGGAGTAATTGATGGCCGGACTGTTCGGCGGGGTAGTATTGGCAGAAAATATCTTTTGCTCACAGCCATTGACATCTTTTGCAAAAAGCTGGTAAGTGGCGGCAGGTAAATTAGCCAGCGAAGTGCCAATGCCCACTGTCTTTCCTAAGCTGCTGTCAACCCAATGAAAACTATATTTTGTGGAATCGCCATTGAAAACGCTGATCGTGATTTTTCCATTATCCATTCCGCACAATGAATATCTGATTACATAATCAATAGGTGTAATGGGCGTAAAAGAATACAAAGGGATCGCAATGGTACCTGATGTTTTGGAACAGCCAAAATTATTGGTGGCTGTCAACTGGTAATTCCCGGACGGTAAGCCAAATATGTCTAAATTAATACCTTCTACCTTATTATCCGGGATACTGGTCCATTGGAAATTATCGGCGCCGGTAACTTTTATTTCTTGGATACTGCCGGTAAAAGCCTTGCACTGCGAAGGCGTTACCAGTTTGCCGGAAGTGTCAATCGAAATATCTCCATCTACCGTAATAGAATAAAAAGAAGTGCGGATGGTGTCGCAGCTACCGACATCCTTAAATATGAACCGGTATTTCCCTGCTGGCACATTCAATAGATCGTAATCAGCACCTACCGGTTTATCCAGGGAATCTACCCATTGGATAAATGGTGTGCCCGTAACATTTGTTGCCGTGATCCCTTTGATGCCGCCATTGACATTGTTACAGGTAGCTGGAATAATTTGGGCATTGGTAGTAACGATCGATGCGCCGGATCCGTTTGGTACAGTAATAGGGCCAAATATTTTATTGCAGGAAGTATCGGCCCAAACTGTCAATTTCATGTAATAGCTACCAGGCAAAGCATTATCCAGGCTGCCGCCAATGCCGGTACTGTCCCCAACAGAATTTAACCAAATCGCTCCAAAATTATTTGAATCGAAATTTATAAGAATAGTTCCATTAGCCTGGCCACAGGAAGCAGGGGTAATAGTTGGATCAACAGTTTGGGGAAGGTCATTATTACCTATTAAATAATAATCAGTGGCCGTGGTGCAGGAGTTATAGCCAATGCCAATTACAAGCCGGTAACTTCCGGGGCCGATATTGGTTAAAACACTGTCTGTGCCCACTACCGCGCCGTTTATATCTTCCCATTGCCAGTGGGTGCCGCTAACAATTTGTATCCCGGTTATCGACCCGTTATTTTTACCGCAGGATGCCTGTTTTACCAAAAAATCTCTTAGTAAATATTTTGCGGACGAAAACTCGGAGGTCATCTTTGCGGTGTCCGTAGCTGTAGCGACTATATTGGCAGTATTGATATTGTTTTTTACCCATTGGCCATTATTGTCTGCCAGTGCCGAATCAAAAAAGATCTTTCCCTCACAGTTAACGCAGGAATCATCCCTGAACAATTCGATCCTGGATAAAGGCGGCGCCGTGCCACTAATCCCGGAGGCGGTGATTTTGTTAATTGTAACAACCGGCGCTTCATAAACCCCGCCGCTGCCGATGCCGATGCCCCATTTCTGATCGCAAAATATACTGTTCCGGCTAATCGTAATGCCCTTTTCGCAATTGATAACTGATACCCCGGTGCCGGCAAGATAGGTCTCCGAGGCACTTCCCTGTATTGCAAAAGCGATAATATTTTTTTCTTTTGCTTCGTCATTTTCCACACCAATGATACCGGAGCGGCAATTCTCGATCCGTACCCCATAATCCATATAAAGATTGAGTCTTTTTGTGCCGGTAATATCCGTACCTATCTTATTGCCCTGTATATAAAATTTTTTACCGTACCCCAATAAATATATCCCGCTCCGGCAAATGCCGGCAGACAGGTTATTGATCACCTTGATATCAGTAAGGTATTCGATCTCGTTGTACCAGTTTGAATTGGCAATTAAGATATTATCAAAGTAATGGCTGGACTCTCCATAAGGCATACTCAGCGCAACGGTGCCCTTGTAGTTGGTGCCGATTTTATTGTTCGCGACCAATATGAGGCCGTTAGTCCGGGCTATTTCGATCCTTTTCCTGGAACAGGCCATCACATTGCCCTGCAGCGGGTTTAAGCTGCCAATATTAATATTGTTAATTCCGGCCACAACGATTAGTTCCTCATTGTATTCCGCCGTTTCGCCGTCTTCATTTAAGCCTAAAAAGTTGCTGAAAATATTGATGTCATTGCAGGTAGTCTCAAGTGGGGAAAACCCCCTGATCGCATAGGTCCAGTTGATGATTACATTTCCTTTTCCCACGTTACCGATCTCGATCCTGTCACTTTTTTCAATGTAGAAACAGAAATTATCAGGATACCAGGCCGTCCAGGTTATTTTGTTATCGATCTTAAGCGCATAAATTTTAATATCCGAGCAGTCAATAATGGTAAAGATTTTTTGCGTTAAGCCTGCATCGTATTCCACATAAAGCTCTACCCTGGCATCTGACAAGCCAAATTTTGTTCCCGGTTGCGTACTGGCATCGATGGTAATATTAGAGGTAAATGCAGGCAGGGCCGATCTCAGCACAATTTTTCTCCCGGAAAGGCTTATATCCGGCAGATTAAAAAGAATGGAATCGGTAATTGAAATGCCGTTTGAATTAGCAAGTATCATGGCTTCCCGCAGCGATCCCGGGCCACTATCCGCATTGGAAGTAACGATAAAAGTGTTAGCGAATACAGGGCAAAAAAAAGCAATCGCAATAAATAAGCTGGTCAGTTTTTTAATCATGTTAGCGAAGTGCCAAGATATGAAAACAATTGGGTTTTTTAGAAAGATCAATGGCTCATTCGCTGGAGTAACGATGTAAGCTGTGGTAATATTTTATTAGGTCCTGGTTTTAACGACTGCTTTGAATTTCAAGCAGAATATTTGAACTGGACGCTTTAGAAATAACCGCCCGCTTAACTTTCTTATCACACTAAAGTTACATTTTTAATAAGATTTGGAAGAAATGGCGACATGTGTAAAAATAAACATATTTATCGCCCGGAAAGCGTCCTTATCTATCGGAAAAACTTATCAACATAGGTTAATAATTGGTGCATACATTCAAAATATTCTTTTCATCCATTCATCTATATTTGCCGTCAACCTAAATATAGAAATTGTGCGTTTAAAGAGTCTTGAAATAAAAGGATTTAAAAGTTTTGCCGACAAAACCGTGCTCCACTTTGACGAAGGCATTACCGGTGTGATCGGGCCCAACGGCTGTGGCAAAAGCAATATCATTGATAGTATCCGTTGGGTAATCGGCGAACATAAGATCAGCAACCTGCGTAGTGAAAACCTGGAAAGCCTGGTATTCAATGGCAGCAAGAGCCGCTCTGCATCCGGCCTGGCCGAAGTAAGTCTGACATTTGAAAATACCAAGAACCTGTTGCCTACAGAATTTAATATGGTAACCGTCACCCGTAAATATTACAAGAACGGGGAGAGCGAGTACCGCCTTAATGATGTGGCTTGCCGCCTGAAAGATATCCACAATTTGTTTATGGATACGGGCGTAAGTACCGATAGTTATGCCATCATCGAACTGGGCATGGTGGATGACATCATCAAGGACAAGGAAAATAGCCGCCGGAAAATGCTGGAACAGGCAGCAGGAATTACTATTTATAAAACGCGTAAAAAAGAAGCCAAATTAAAACTGGACCTTACCGAGCAGGACCTGGCGCGTATTGAAGATCTATTATTTGAGATCAACAACCAGCTGAAAAGCCTGGAGAGCCAGGCAAAAAAGGCAGAGAAGTATTTTGAAATAAAGAAAGAATATAAAGAAGTAAGCATAGAACTGGCCAAAGCGGCGCTGGAAGGTTTCAATATTACCTATCGCGACCTTAACCACCAGCAGCAGGCAGAAGTAGACAAGCGTATTGAGCTGGAAGCGGCGATCGCCCTGGAAGATTCGGCATTGGAGCACGAAAAACTGGAATTCATTACGCAGGAAAAAGCGTTGCAGGACCTGCAGCATGCATTCAATGACATGCTGGGTGCGGTCCGCAATAAAGAGAGTGATAAAAGCTTAACCGCCCAACGGTTGCAATATTTAAGAGAAAGAGAAACGAGCCTGAATGATTTCCTGCAAAAAGCAGGCGGACAGTTAAAGGGCCTTGACGAAAGCATACATTTTACCAGTTTCCAGATAAATGAAGACGAAGTAAAACTGGAAGAACTGGAAGGGAAACTGGACGAATTAAAAAACGCAGTAGAAGACAAGCGCCGGGTTTTTGATGAAAAACGTGGCACCATCGATACGCTACGCAGGGAGAACCAGGCCATACAACGGCACCAGTTCGAGGCAGAAAAGAAAGTGGCTGTCGCCGATACGAGCATCCAAAATCTGCAACGTACCATTGTTCAGATACAGGATGAGAAAAGTCAGCGCCAATCGCAGTTGCAACAATTAGAAGCGGAGCGAAAGATAAAAGCGGATGAACTGGAACAGCGCAAGATCGATCTTCAGCAGTTGCAGGACCAGCATGAATTCACCAAAGAACAAATATTTCAAACACAAAGCATGCTGGAAGGCCTGCGGGCAGAATTAGCGGAAGAAAACCGCAAACTGGACAGCAAAAAGAATGAATATGCTTTGTTGAAAAGCCTGGTAGATTCGATGGAAGGCTACCCGGAAAGCGTTAAATTTTTGCATAAGAACCCGAACTGGAACCATGCCGCACCTTTGTTGAGCGATATCATTTATGTACAGCCGGAATTTCGCGCGGCCGTGGAAAATGTGCTGGAGCCTTACCTGAACTATTATGTAGTAAATAACCTGGAAGAAGGTTTACAGGCGATCCATTTGCTGGATGACAATAAAAAAGGAAAGGCCAATTTCTTTTTGCAGGATAAATTTACCGGTTTTGAAGAGGGCCACCAGCCTGGTGGAACCATCCCCGCGTTGAGCGTGGTGGAAATAGATGGTAAATATGAAAACCTGGCCAAACACTTATTGGGCAATGTATTTATAGCTGAAAACGAGGATGCACTTGCGAACAGCAATGGCGCGGTGGTATTGGAAAAAACGGGTAAATATGTAAAAGGAAAATATTCCCTGACCGGAGGTAGCGTAGGATTATTTGAAGGCAAGAAGATAGGCCGGGCAAAAAATCTGGAAAAGCTGATCGAAGAGATCAGGACGCAGGAAATTGTGGTCAATGAGTTAAAAGCAACCATCCAGGCACGTCACAATGAAGTGATTGCTTTTAATGAGCAGTTGAAAGAAAATGCCATCAAACAAACACAGCAGGACATCAATAACCTGACGAACCATGTGTTCAGCCTGCAAAATAAAATTGAGAACCTGCACCACCTGGAAGAAACCAGTACCAACAGGATCGATGATTTGGAAGGGCAATTAGAGGCTAACCATGATGCCGTTGCGGGCACGAGGGACGAGCTGGAAAAATTGAACACACAGCTGGAGGAATTAAGCGATAAAACCCAGTCTGCCGAGCAGGAATATGCATCGTCTGAACAGGAATATAATTTCGCGACAGCAACGTTTAATGATGGGAACCTCCAATTTACCAGGCAACAAAGTAAAGTCGTCTCTTTAAAGCAGGAGTTCGAGTTTAAGAGCAGGCAGTTGAATGACCTGAAGATACAGGTAGAAAGCAGCACAGCTCAACTCACGGAAGCTGCTGCGAGCATCACGGAAACGGCTGCTGCATTATCCGAACTGGAAGTATTGGTGGTAACGATGCTGCGCGATAAAGATGCGGAGGAGAAAAAATTAAACGAAGCCGATAAAGCATATTACAATTTGCGCAATGTGCTGGCCGCCAAAGAAAGCGAGCTTCGCCACAAGCATAAATCAAAAGAGAACATCGACCATTTATTAAGCGAGATAAAAGATAAGCTGACCGATCTGAAATTGCAACTTGCAGGCATGAAGGAAAGGCTACAGGTGGAGTTCAGGATCGACCTGGACACGATCATTGACGAGCCGCGTACAGGTGACACGCCATTGGCTGACCTGCAGGAAAAAAATGACCGGATGCGGAAGCGGCTGGAAAATATCGGTGAGATCAATCCTACTGCTGTTGAGGCCTATACCGAAATGAAGAAGCGCTACGAGTTCATCATGGAGCAAAAAAATGATCTCGTGACGGCCAAGGATAGCCTGATGCAAACGATCCAGGAAGTGGAAGCCACGGCCAACCAGCAGTTCCTGGATACATTCAATAAAGTGAGAGAAAATTTCCAGAAAGTTTTCCAGGCATTGTTTACCGAAGACGATACCGCGGACATGGTATTGGTGGATCCTACCAACCTTGCGGAAACAGGAATCGATATCGTAGCTAAGCCAAAGGGGAAGCGCCCTTCATCGATCGGCCAGTTAAGTGGTGGTGAAAAGACGCTGACCGCCACCGCTTTATTATTTGCGATTTACCTGATCAAGCCTGCACCATTCTGTATATTGGATGAAGTAGATGCGCCACTGGATGATGCCAACGTGGGTAAGTTTACGAAGATGATCAAGCAGTTTAGCGAAAACAGCCAGTTTATTATTGTAACGCATAACAAGCAAACGATGAGTGCGGTGGATGTAATTTACGGTGTAACCATGCAGGAGCCAGGCGTAAGCAAACTGGTGCCCGTGGATTTCAGGTCGTTGAATTAAAATTTTATTACACGATTTTTAAAGCACGAATTATACGAATTATTTTAGGAACAGGCCGCGGCCTGTTCCCTGTTAAATAGCAACGCCTTCGATAGCCGGCACTTTTTATCTTACAAAAAATATCCTTCGATAATAATTAACTCAAAAACATTTTTATGAGCAACGAAACGATCCTTATTGTTCTGATCCTTGGCGCTATTGCCGGCTGGCTCGGCGGTGTAATATTCAAAGGAAGTGGTGTGGGCCTGATCGGGAACATCATTGTTGGTATCATTGGAGGTTTTATCGGGCACTGGCTTTTTGGTAAATTAGGCTTTCACCTCGGTACAGGTTACCTGCGATACATACTGGAAGCAGGCATTGGCGCAGCGATTTTGTTGGCTGTCCTTAATTTGATATTTGGTGGAAGGAGGTAGGTTAGCACGGGTGAATTCATTTTGAAAAATGATTCAAGCTGTAGTCGACAAAGTTCCTGCGGGATTTTAAGACTACATTTTATATAACATTTTATGAGCAAAGCGATACTCAGAGAGAAATTACACCAGATAATTGATGAGTTGGAAGATAAAGCAGCCCTGGAAAAATTATATGGAGACGCCCTGGAATACAAATATTCCTGGCTGGAAGAAGACCCGTTAACAGAGGAAGAGTGGGCCGAAATAGGAGAGGGCCTTGCCCAGATCCGCAACGACGAACCCTGCACCCACGAAGCGGCAGTAGCGAAATTCACAGAGTGGCAGCTTAGAAAATAGTGTAGCGGGATGCACGCAAAATTTTATCGTTTACCTATAACTTATTTAGTTACCTTTTATAATCCATCATCACCTTTCATTGACCGCTATTAGGCGCTTTTTCCTATTTTTGAATCCACATGTCAGCACAAAAAATAATCAGCGATTGGAAAAATAAGGTCTTTAAGCAGGTCTATTGGCTGGAAGGCGAGGAGGATTATTACATTGACCTGGTAATGAACTATGCCGAGCATAAGATATTGCCGGAAAGTGAGGCGGGTTTTAACTTGTCGGTTTTTTACGGCAAAGATGCCAACTGGAGCGATGTGGTCAATGCCTGCATGCGTTACCCGATGTTTGCAGAAAAACAGGTGGTTTTGCTCAAAGAGGCGCAACACATGAAAGACAAGGACCTGGAACGCCTGGAAAACTACATTGAACGGCCATTGGGTTCTACCATTTTTGTAGTTAGCTACAAGGAAAAAACGTTGGATAAAAGAACCAAATTATCCAAAACCATTAAAAAGCACGGGGAAATATTCAATTCGGAAAAGGTTAGGGAGTATAAATTAGTAGAATGGGTAACAGATTATTTAGCCACCCAGGATTTTACCATGACGGTCAAAGCAATCCGGTTATTGACTGAGCACCTTGGCAACGACCTGAGCCGGATCGTAAATGAGTTGGAAAAACTTACGGTTAATTTAGGTGAAAGGCGAAGTATTACCGAGGATGATATCGAAAAGTTTGTGGGCGTAAGTAAGGAATACAATGTATTTGAATTACAGGATGCGCTCAGCAAAAAAGACCTTGCCAAAGCCATCCGCATTATTCAATATTTCGAGGGTAATCCCAAGGCTGCGCCAATACAGATGGTGCTGCCCGCTCTGTATGGATATTTTAGTAAGCTGTACGCGATTTTTGGTATGGCCGATAAGAGCGAAGCTGGGATCAAACACCTGTTTTTTAATAATAGTTTTGCAGCGAAGGACGCGCTTGCAGTCACCAAAAAATATGGCTACGAAGGGGTGGAGCGGTCACTGCTTTTATTGCATGAATACAATTTAATAAGTATAGGTGTCAACAGCACCAATACTTCCGATGCTTCATTAATGAAAGAGATGGTGGTCAAGATGATGGGGTAGAAAACGTGCCGGGAAGGGTAATTGCCACGCCTTTCGATGATCTATGTAATGACTGATATCTTGTATGTGGTTATAAAATTATCTTCAAAATAAAACTAATTATGGTACTGGAAGAACAAATACAGGAGGCGTATAAAACAGCGGCCGGTTACCCGGATCTTGTAATGAAACTGATCACTACCGGCGTTCAGTCTTATACGGTAGAAGTGGCAACAGGTATTGTGTTGTACCGTTTTGAAGGAGGCCGTCATTTGCTTCACCAGCAACAAAAAATCGCCCGGGAAGTGGCGGAAGAATTTAACTACGATCTCACCGTGCAGGCTGTAAAGGATACGCAACAGGGAAAGACGGATTATCCTGCTTTTCTGAATGATATTGCAAAGGCCGGTGTGCGTTTTTATGAAGCTACCTTTACAGGCAATCTACGCGTGACTTATGTTGGAGCAGGTGGTTTTTATGAAGAGGAAATACCGGTGTGATAAAGGTGGATGATAGACCTTCTTCATGGCTTACCGGAGCGGCACGCTCCGAAGAAAGCCGGGCCCACAAGTATTCGAAATTTAATTAGTTGGAACTTATGGGCCCAGGGCGCTGCCCTGGGTCTTCTTTACTACTGTTTCAACTATCAAAGTATTTGTAAAAAAAAATTGTTAGGTATCCAGGGAAGCATTTATCAGTAACAAGGAAGACACAGGGCAGCGCCCTGCGCCTGGTGACCGCGCTATCCGTTGTCATTTTAATATCCTATGCCGCATCATTTTAACGCAATCAGCGCTGCCTGTTTATCCATTGCCAATTGTTCCTTCAATGCATCCAGGCCATTAAATTTTACTTCGCTGCGCAGGTGTTTTTTTACTGTGATAGTCAGCATCTTTCCGTAAATATCCTGGTCGAAATCAAAAATATTTACTTCTATCACCCTTTTTGTGCCGTCCACTGTTGGCCGGACGCCTATATTCATCATCCCGGATAAATTATCATTTTCATTTTTAATTGACACCGCATACACTCCATTGCCCGGCACTAATTTATTCTCATCGGCAATAAGGAGGTTAGCTGTAGGGTAGCCGATGGTTCTGCCAAGTTTATTTCCAGCTACCACGGTGCCACTAAAGAAATAATCATAACCGAGGAAATGGTTGGCCGTATCGATATCGCCCTGCAATAATGCTTCTCTTATTTTGGTAGAACTGATGGTCATGTCCTGTAACATAAAACCAGGTATCTCTTTTACTTCGTACCCAAACTCAGCCGCCTTATCTTCCAGTAATTGAAAATCACCGCTTCGTCCCTTGCCAAAACGGTGGTCGTGGCCAATGATAATGGTATGTGGATGGAAAGTGCTGACCAAAAAATCAGTAATATAGGATTCTGCAGACTGGCTCGCAAAGGCTTCTGTAAAGGGAACTACCACGAGGTGATCGATACCGTATTTTTCTAACAGGCCGATCTTTTCTTCCAGGGTATTTAACAAATAAACCGGCTTGTTGCTACTGCCGATAACCCTTCGGGGATGTGGATGAAAAGTGATGATGACAGTTTCGCCGCCAACTTTTGCAGCTTCGGATTTCATCAGTTGAATGATCTGCCGGTGCCCTCCATGAACTCCGTCAAAAGTTCCGATGGTGATCAATGCATTTTTAAAAACCGGTAATTGTTGTATATCAGTATGAACAGTCATGTCGAAATTGGTGCAAAACTACCTGAAATTTGTGAATCACGGATTATCAACCTTTGAAGCCTGGCATGGTCGAAGCAGGGTTGCCAACCTTTCAAAAATCTCCGCTACTTTAAAATATACACGGTTGGCAACGGGTTAAAATTTATTAATGGTTAATTGATAATTGAAATATAGTTTTGCAACTTAATTAATACCATGAGTCTTTATAGCAAAAGAGGGGTTTCCGCGCAAAAGGAAGAAGTACATGCAGCAACCAAACACCTGGACCAGGGCCTTTTTCCAAATGCATTCTGTAAAATATATCCCGACTACCTGGGTGGTGATACCGATTTTGTGAGTGTGATGCATGCAGACGGCGCCGGTACCAAAAGTATCCTTGCTTATTTGTATTGGAAAGAGACCGGCGATATCAGCGCCTGGAAAGGTATTGCGCAGGACGCCATCGTAATGAACCTGGACGACCTGCTTTGTGTGGGGATCTGCGACAACATCGTTTTTAATTCTACCATCGACCGCAACAAGACCATCATCACGGGCGAGGTGCTTTCCCAGATCATCAACGGTTCACAGGAATTCTTCGACCAGTTAAAGACATTCGATGTAAATATTCATTACCTGGGTGGTGAGACAGCCGATGTGGGCGATGTAGTCCGCACAGCCGCTGTAAACGGTACCATGACCAGTCGCTGGTTAAAGAATAAGATCATCAGCAATGATAAAATACAAGCCGGCGATGTGATCGTTGGACTTGCCAGTCATGGCCAGGCTACTTATGAAAAGGAATACAACAGCGGCATCGGCAGCAATGGCCTAACCAGTGCCCGGCATGATGTGCTGAGTAAATTTTACGCTGATAATTTTAAGGAAAGTTATAACACCAGCCTGGATGAAGCCGTGGTATATATCGGCAAATATAAATTGTCAGACGCCATCACATTTAATGTACACGATTCCCCATTCACGACAAGTATTGGCAAACTGATCCTGTCACCAACCAGGACATACGCGCCTGTTCTGAAAATTCTATTGGATAACCAGTTCGATAAGATACATGGCCTGATACATTGCAGTGGGGGCGGGCAGACAAAATGCATGAAATACCTGCCGGGTAATTTCAGGATCATAAAAGATAATTTGTTTGAGGCGCCGGAAATATTCAGGATCATAAAGGAAAGCAGCGGCAGCAACAATAAGGAAATGTACGAAGTATTTAATATGGGCTGCAGGCTCGAGATCTATTGTTCCGCAGAAGATGCCGACATAATGATTGCCGCTGCCAGGGCATTTAATATTGAAGCGCAGGTAATCGGCAGGGTAGAAGCGAACGATAAAAAAGAACTGGTGATCCGGTTAAAAGATGAGATACTTGTTTACTAAAATAAGGACCCGCCTGGGGCGTTAATAAAGCCAGGCTACCCTTTTCGAAGGGTAGCCTGGCTTTATTAAAAATTTTTATTTATCCAATACCACGAATGTAAGCGGCTGCTTTTTATAGCAATCCACTCCATGCCCGTTTTGAATCGCTGGTTTCCACTTCGGTCCCTTGCTTAGAAGTTCTACACAATGTTCAGCCGTTTTGGTACCTGCATAATTGTCGGCTCTCACATCCATAACTGAACCATCTTTTTTTACGATAAATGTCAATACTATTTTATAAATGCCGGGCTTCCATCCTTCCTGCAGCGGCATATCTGCTTGTAGGTTTTTCATAAGGTAGTTTTTCCAGGCAGAATCACCGCCCGGAAACTCTGGCTCAAATTCTGTCTTTGTAAAAATCTTGTCCCGGGGCTGTTCCTGCTGTTTTATATTCAAATCCGCCCGCAATACATACAATTCAGTGGGATTTGTCTTGCTGGAATAAGCCGCATTTACTTCCTGGTTGTTGTTGTATCTAACTGTCGCAATGCCATCGGTCGTATTATTATTTTGGCTGCCGGAGATGGGTATCTTCTTTATCGGCTTCTTGCTTTTGGTCGTTATTTCTATAGCTCCCTGGACGGCTTTATCACCATATTTTTCCGTTGCTTTTTTGTCTTTTAAAACGGTAATACTTTCAATATCGTCTGAGGGAAGCGCATTAATGTCCATTCCGTTTTCCTGTATTTCCCCATCAATAATAAACAACAATTTTGCAGCTGGGTTCCTGTCATTTCTAATGGCTACTTTTCCACTTAAAACCATTTTTTCACTGGAGGTATCTTCTTCAATATTAACATTCACATCGTTTAATAGAAATGCTACTTCTTTGGTGGTAACGATCACCACGCCGTTTTTCCCTTTGTCACCATATTTAGCAATGGCATCAGTGCCTTTAAGCACCTGCACGCTTTCGATCGTTTCAGCGTTGACGGCTTTTAATTCCGTCTGGCTGCTTGTGCGTCCATCAATTATAACAAGGGCCTTCCCAATATTTTTTATTTCCGTTGAAGGTATGGTATCAGCTTTTTCGCCCGGAAAGTTTTCCGTGACCCTGACCGCCCGGATGGCAATACCATCCTTGCCTTCTTTTGCAAAAGCATATTTTTCAACGGCAGCAAGTATTTTGTCGGCGATAAGTTTCTTTGCCTCCGTTGTTTGCAGGTAGGCCAGGTCATTGCTGTTGGTGATATAGCCAACTTCAATTAAAACCGAAGGACAAGTACTCTCCTGCAACACAGCAATACCAGCCTGTCGTTGCTGCGGATTGACAATAACAGGTAATTTATAAACGTTCGAAAATTCATTGATGATGGCGGAAGCGAATACTTTACTATTGGCCGAGTTACCATAATTTTCTTTGGCAACCCAAACACTCAATCCGCTTGAAACGGCTGCTTTCTCCTGTGACGCGCCGTCAGTATGAACGGAAATAAAAAGATCAGCTCCCTGTTGTTTTGCAAAAATTGCTTTCTCGGCGGGCGATTGGTAAACATCTGTCTCTCTTGTTAATACGATATTGATGTTTGGATTATTATTCGACGTTTTTACCATTTTGATGATCGAAAGTGTGATGTCCTTTTCAGCGACATTTCCAACCAGGCTTTGGGCACCCAGGTCATTGCCGCCATGCCCTGCATCAATTACCACGGTAATCTTTTTACCATTATATGCAGAGCGGTTTTCGTTGAGTGTTTTGGTTTTAATAGTAAATGCGGCGAAAACAAATATGGCCAATGGCAATACAAGTACCCTGCCGATGTAGCCTACTTTGGGATGTTTATTTCTTGTTAACATGATCAATCTTCGTTTTATGGGTGAATAAAAAAATGGGTTGGTTAATTGAAAATTATGCCGGGGATAAGTGGCCTGTAATATCATCGCTGCGAATGCTTCGGTATCGCTGTCTTCCACTGCAATTTTATCAGCTATGAACTCGTGTATCATATTTAATTCTTTGCGGATGAGCCAAAAGAATGGATTGCACCAGGAAAAAACGAGCAGGGCGTTAATGAATAATTTATCATAACTGTGTTTTTGCTGAACATGCGCCAGTTCATGTTTAAAGATCTGGTTACCAGTGGTAGATTCCGGGTCGATGTGGTCGTTCCAGAAGATGTATTTTAAAAAGGAAAAGGGCGTTCCCCTGGCGGTGGTATTTACAAAATAAATATCGCCTACAAGGCTGTGCTGGTGTTTAACAAATAACGTTCTTATCCTTAGCAGCATACAGGTAAAAAGACCAAGAAATATGATACTGGTCGCCAGGTAAATAAGCAGCAATGCCTGCTCTGTAGTAAAATTGTTCCGCTGGACCGTAATGACTATTTCATCCAGGTATTCATCGGTACTTACTACCTGTAATAGTTTTATAGCCTGTGGTGCAGGCCCGCCGGCGCTTTGCCATACATTTATTTCCACCAGTGGCAATATCAATGAAAGCACTACGGCTCCTAATAAATAAAACCTGTTATAATGATGAAAGATTTTATTCCTTAGCATGAGCCAGTAATATCCAAATAAAATACCGGAGCAAATCGTTACTTTAAGGAGGTAGAAAGCGTATAGAAGCATGGTGTTATAGTTAATAGTTGAGTATTGTTGGTTGATCCGTTGCCGGTATTCATCAATGCTTAAAATGAACGAAAGGCGAATTACTTTTTCTTCAACTGCTTTAAAAGCATTTCCAGGTCCTCTACGCTTAAATTATTTTCCTTTACCATAAAGGAAACCGCGTTACTGAAACTGCCTTCAAAATATCCCTTCACCAAACTTTTCATGGTAGTCTTACTGTAAGCATCTTTGCTTACCAGCGGATAATACTGGTGCATCCTGCCAAAAACTTTCAGCCCTACAAATTCTTTTTCTGTCAGGATCTTTATGATGGTGGCCACCGTGTTGCTATGCGGTTTCGGAGAAGGCAATTCATCAATGATCTCTTTTAAAAATGCTTTATTTAGTTTCCAGATCACCTGCATTATCTGTTCTTCTGCTTTTGTCAATACTTTCATGGTAATAATTTAATAGCTAGAACAAACTTATAACTAATAATTTAGTTTTACAACTATTTTTTTAGTTATTAAAAGGTTTTAACATTTGGAGATAAAAATTAATTTTTATTGAAGGGCCTCATTCAGTTAAATTTGCAGCATTGGCAGGATAGGTATGCCTTGATTTTTATTTAATAGCATTATAGCAGTTCTTACAAGCAGCAGTAAACACAACACAATTATGTCTCAAACAATTGTAGAATTAACGAATGTAAATATTTACCAGGGCAGCAGTCTTATTTTAAGTGAAGTAAATATTTCTGTTGATAAGGGAGAATTTGTGTACCTGGTAGGTAAAACGGGTACCGGTAAAAGCAGCCTGTTAAAAACATTGTATGGCGACCTTACGCTCACAGAAGGCGAGGGTATCGTGGTAGGTTACAACCTTAAGGAGCTTGACTGGAAGAAAGTGCCATTCCTGCGCCGCAGTTTGGGTGTGGTATTCCAGGATTTTCAATTATTGACAGACAGGAACGTAAACGATAATTTAAAATTTGTATTAAAAGCCACCGGTTGGAAAGATGAAAAGCTGATGGACGAAAAGATAGCGGATGTATTGGATAAAGTGGGCTTAAAAACAAAAGGATTTAAAATGCCCTTCGAACTGAGTGGCGGCGAGCAACAACGCATCGACGTAGCACGGGCCCTTCTAAATTCACCGCGATTGATACTGGCAGACGAACCAACAGGTAATCTCGATCCTCAAACCAGCGATGAAATTATGCAGTTGCTTTTCCACATTTCAAAAGACTACGGCACTGCCATCATTATGGCAACACACGATTATATGGTGATCACTAAATTTCCGGCAAGAACAATAAAAACAGAGAGAGGAAAGGTGTATGACAATGCGAGTATTATAGATTAAGGCGGATGAGGTTGTAGTTGAGCTGTTGTTATGAACAACGTACAGGTATCCAGCATCAGGCATTGAGCATCCCCCTCACGCTTCCGCCCAAAACACCTCCACGATCTTTTCCAGGTTTTTTTCGTTACAATAAAGTCCCTTCAACGTAACCTCCCGCTGTTCATTTTCCTCCACGGTAAACGGAATGTCGTAGAGGTAATTGATAGCAGTTTTAAAATCGTCTGCATCTTCCGCGATCTGGCAAATTGCATCCAGTCCGGAGCCATCCACGCCGGCCTTATTTACAAGGCAATGGCGACCGTTGAACAAGGCATTGAGCAGTTTTAATTTAACACCCGTATTATTAAAAGAAGGTAAGATATTTATCTGCGCCTTGGCGATCATATCATGTAATTCTTTGTCAGTAGGATTAGCCACGAGACAGGTGTGCGGATACTGGTGCGCCATAAAAGACAATTTTTGCGAAGGGTCTTTTCCCGCGATCACAAAAGGGATATCCAGGTTATTGAATACATTTTGTAATAACCAGATCGCTGCGGATTCATTTTCATTGATGGACAGGTTACCATGGTATAAACAAAAACAACCCTTACCAGTTTTACCTGCCGCGGTTGTGTAAGGTAAAAAGACCGGCAGGTGCACAATGTCATTTGCGTTAAAAAGTTGCCGGTACAATTGTACATCCTGTTCACTTACTGCCATGATCTTTACTTTTCCTGCGAGTTGGTGTTCGTATTTTTTCAGCAGTTTACTTTCATGGCTGTAATAAAATTTCTTCAGAGGGTTTTTTTCATGCAAAGCCAGGTGGCGGTAGTATTCAAATTCAACATTGTGAAGCCGCAGCATAACAACCCGGTTGGTAAGTTTGCCCGCGTGTAATAAATAACTGCAATGGATACCCTCCATGAGGATGGGATAATTATCTTTACTTAAATTCCTGGTTAGCTCGTTGTCCTTTCTTGAATTAACGATGAAAGGAATGCGCAGGGAAAAATGATTAAAATTATTTTGTCTTTTATAGTAGTAGATCGCTTCGCAATATTTTTTCAACTCGTCCTGTGGTGGACGCTTATTAACAAAGCAATGAAGATAAATTTTTACGCCCGAATGATGCAGGGTCTTTATTTTATAAAAAAGGTCCATTACGCCACCATAGTCTGCCGGCCAGGGCACATCATGAGTTATGATATGTAAATGTCGTTTCTCCATTATACATTATAAAACAGGTTATGATAAAAGGTCAACAACTTCTTTTCTTCTTCCTGCCAGTTCAGCTGCTCTCTCGCCCTGTTACAATTTTGATGAAGCCGTTCATATAACGTGTCATCATTTATCAACTGGTTCAGGCTCCCGGCAATGGTAACTGGTTCCAGGTTCTCTATTAACAGGGCCACTTCATATTGCTCATTAATTGTTCTATATTCCGGGTAATCCATCGTTAACTGAGGTACCAAATGATGTATATAATCAAAAAACTTATTTGCCAGGGAATAGTATTGATTTAGCCCTATATTTTCCACCAGGTTTATTCCGATATAAGCCCCGGATGTAATGATATCCAGCTCTCCCGGTGATAACTTACCTTTCAAGAACACTTTACCCTTTAAATTGTTGTTATCGATGCTGTTTTTTGTTTGATCGATAAAATTTCCATCTCCATATATTAACAGGGTAGCATTTACGTGGTTCATTGCAGGGATCAGGTATTCTAAGCCGCGCGCCTGGTTCACTGCTCCCTGGTACAGGATATATTTTTCTTTTTTTACTGGCGCCGTCATTGGTTTTTTTAGTAAGGGCATGTTCCTGATGACGAGGTAATCCACATTGTACAAGCGCCTAAACTCTTCTGCGATATTATAACCTACGGTATATCCATTTGGAAAAAGCGGGACAAACTTTTTTTCGATCCAGTGCCAGGTTTTGTATATCCGCGGCCTCGTTATAATTTCCTTTTGTTGGGAAAAATATTCGTGCGCATCATACACCCTTTTTTTATTTTTTAAAACACTTACCAGCCACACCGGGATAATGGTATCCAGGTCGATGCAGCATAACATATCCGTCTTTGTAAATAAAAGGAAAAAGAACAGCCGTAAATTATACTCGGCATAAAACCCAGGTCCTTTTTTGAATAGGGTAGGGAGCCTGGTTTGCTGGTAGTCCCTGGCAGATAGAATTGAGGAAGAATTATTTTTGGTTCCTACCAATCTCACCTTGTATCCTGCCGCAGACAGGGATGTACAGATTCTTATCATTCGCTGGTCGTAAACAAGATCGTTGGTAACAGTGAATAATAATTGCTTCACAGAAATGATATTACGGTTGGTTTTATTGGAAAATTTTGCAATATGATCGTTGTCTGCGATCCTGCTATCAGCAGCCGTTTTCCGGGTACCGGAAATTTTATATTTTGTAAAGTAACCTGGTAACAGACCGAATGCTGGTGCCTGTTTGCCTCGGGTCAGTCTATTTACCAGAATACCCGATTATACATCATTTGCATTTTATAAACGCAAATATGGATGATAAAAAAGGAAGTTGAAAAAAAAATATTGAACAAATCCCATAATCTCAAAAAAAAATCCTAACCTTAGGGTACCAACCTACTTAAATATGCCTGAAGAAACACTTAACCCGACGGGTCACAAGACCTATCGGCCCCTATTTTTGACCATTCTATGCGCCATAACCCTTATTGGAAGTATCACCGGGATAATAGTAAACAGCAAGGGGTACATCAATGCCGACACCGAAGTAGAAAATATAAGTTCCGGTAAGGCAAGAACACAGCTTAAAAATATATTTTCTCCCGGAAGCACCTCAATATCCACAGAGCCCATCAAAGTAGGGAACCTCAACGTAGAAAATTACAAGAAATTTTCGATTGGTTGTATTGCTTCCAGTATCCTTTGTTTGGTAGGCACTATTTTGATCTTTAAATTAAAACGCACCGGTTTTTACTCCTTTACCTTAGGTACTTTCTTTAACCTTATCACCCACTTCCTGCTTTTCGGGGACAATTTTGGTGTAATGGGTATTTCCATCTTAGCGGCGTTAGCCGGGTTTGTATTTGTTATCCTGTACGGACTGAACCTTAAGTACATGGAAGAAGCCTGAGACAGTGATAACATCCCGTTTAAAAATATTTTATCAATTAATCCAAGCATACAATTATGACAGACATTATACAGGATTATGAGCAACCCGCTAAAAGGCCGGTCTTTATAACGGTATTG
Organism: Ferruginibacter sp.; assembly: GCA_039916545.1. Taxonomy (GTDB): domain Bacteria; phylum Bacteroidota; class Bacteroidia; order Chitinophagales; family Chitinophagaceae; genus Ferruginibacter. The sequence continues at coordinate 8,157 of JBDSLD010000077.1, read as the reverse complement.
TGTATCCTTACATTTATAGGCAGCGGCTGGGGCCTGGTCAGTGATACCATCAAATACTTTACGGCAGATACACAGGCGATGGCTATCTCTAAGGTAAAAGAAACTGCAAGCGGCAATATTCAAAAAGACACTACCAATGACGAAGGCGCCAAATTTGCTCAAAAGATGATCAATAACCTGACCATGACACCTGATAATATCAGGAAAGGCGCATTATCCGGTATCGGTGCTGCGGTACTTTGCCTCGTGGGAGCCATACTGATGTGGCAGCTTAAAAAAACAGGCTTCTATTTATATGTCGCAGGTACACTGTTGGGTATCGTCAGCCCATTTATTATTTTCGGTGGAAGTAATGTGATGGCCATATTCTCCTCGGTGGCAGTTGGTTTTATCGGACTGGTATTTGTGATTTTATACGGAGTAAACCTGAAACATATGCGATAAAAAGAAATTTTTCAAGTAAAAAGCCTCCGGTACGGGGGCTTTTTACTTGAATTTTATCATCTCCTTTAAACAATTGAATATTTTTTCTTACTTTTGCGAGCTAATAAAAAAGATAATTAACAAAGACGTTATTAAAAACAAAGAAATGCCGTATTTAACAATCGAAAAAAAAGCAAAAATTTTTACAGACTTTGGTGGTAAGGCTGCCAACACGGGTTCAATCGAAGGTCAGGTTGCGTTATTAACCGAACGAATCAACCATATATCGGATCATCTGAAAACCAACAAGAAAGATTTTTCATCTCAAAGAGGATTGATGATGATGGTTGGTCAGAGAAAGCGCTTGCTTACTTATCTCAGCAAACACAACTTAACAGGCTACAGAGCTTTAATTGAAAAATTAGGCCTTCGTAAATAAGCTATCTCCATGTTTAAATAATTTAATTCCCAACTAACTTTTTAGCAGTTGGGAATTCTTTTTTATTTAAAAAATTACACGAGGTGATTAACGCGCCTCTCACAAAATATTTAATACATAACAAATATGAGTTTTAATAGTAAATCAGAAACCTTTGATATAGGTGGTGGCCGCATGGTTACGATCGAAACAGGGAAGATGGCCCGCCAGGCTGATGGTGCCGTAACAGTGCGCCAGGGAGATTGTATTTTATTGGCTACTGTTGTTGCCAATAAAGAGCCACGGGAAGGACAAAATTTCTTTCCGCTCTCAGTTGATTACCAGGAGAAGTTTTCATCTGCCGGACGTGTTCCTGGTTCTTTTTTCAAAAGAGAAGCAAGGCTCAATGATTACGAAATACTGACCAGCCGTTTAATTGACCGTGCATTGCGCCCGTTATTTCCGGAAGATTATTTATGCGACGTACAAGTATTGATCAGCCTGATCTCAAGTGATGCAGAGGTAATGCCCGATGCATTGGCTTGTTTGGCAGCTTCCGCAGCGCTGGCAGTTTCTGATATTCCGATCGGAGAAATTATTTCCGAGGTTCGGATCGGCAGGAAAAATGGCCAGTTCATTGTCAACCCGACCCGCACAGAACTTACGGAATGTGACCTTGAATTTATAATCGCTGCTACCGAAAATAACATTATGATGGTGGAAGGCGAAGCAAAAGAGTGCCAGGAAGAGGACCTTGTAAAGGCAATCGAATTGGGCCATGAAGCCATTAAGGTTCAGATCAAAGCACAACAAAATCTCCGCGACCAGGTTGGCGTTACGAAAAGAGATTACACAAAACCTTACCGCAATGAAGAACTGAATGAGAAAATAATTGCTTTTGGAAAAGATAAAATGTACGCGATCGCCTCGGCTGCATCCGCCAAGCATGACAGGAGCGACGCTTTTTCTAAGCTTCATAAAGAAATAAAAGAGTTTTTAGGAGAAGAATTACCAGCAGAAGACAAGGCGTTGATTGGCCATTATGTCGGCGAATTGCAATACAATGTGGTAAGGGATATGATCCTGAACGATAGAAAACGCCTGGACGGAAGAGGCACCGAAGATATCCGCCAGTTAGCAATGGAAACCAATATTTTACCTACACCCCACGGTTCTTCTTTATTTACAAGAGGAGAAACCCAATCACTTACCACTGTCACTTTCGGTACGCCGTTAGATGAATTGTTGGTGGAAAGTGCCTTCAAATCAGATTATACCAAATTCATATTACATTATAATTTCCCGCCATTTTCAACAGGTGAAGTCAAAATGATGAGAGGCGTTGGCCGCCGGGAAGTGGGTCATGGCAATCTTGCAATGCGCTCGCTGAAGAAAATGATGCCTGGTTCTGAATACCCTTACACAGTCAGGGTGGTAAGTGATATACTGGAAAGCAATGGTTCTTCTTCAATGGCAACAGTTTGTGCTGGTTCACTGGCGCTGATGGATGCAGGGGTACCCTTTAAAAAACATGTAAGTGGTGTTGCAATGGGGCTGATAAAAAAAGACGACCAGTTTGCCGTGCTTACCGATATTTTGGGTGATGAAGATCATTTGGGTGACATGGATTTTAAAGTAACCGGAACCCGCGATGGTATTTGTGGTGTGCAGATGGATATTAAAGTAGATGGTTTAAGTATGGATATTATGCGCCAGGCTTTGGAACAGGCCCGCAAAGGACGCCTTCATATCCTGGATGCCATGTACGAGTGCATGCCCTCTCATAGGGAAGATGTGAAACCACACGCTCCGAGAATGGTTAAATTAACAATCGATAAGGAATACATCGGTGCGGTGATTGGGCCCGGTGGTAAAGTGATCCAGGAAATACAAAGAGAAACAGGAGCCACGGTCAACATTGAAGAAGTTAATAATGTTGGTGAAGTAAGTGTATTCTCAGCGTCAAAAGATAGTCTTGATAAAGCAGTTAGCTGGATCAAAGGCCTGATAGCAGTACCTGTAGTAGGTGATACTTACGAAGGAACAGTTAAGAGTATCAAGGAGTTCGGTGCTTTTGTTGAATTTTTACCAAAAAAAGAAGGTTTGTTACATATCAGCGAAATAAGCTGGAAACGCCTGGAAACGATGGAAGGGATCTTTAAAGAAGGAGACCGCGTAAAGGTTAAATTACTCGAAATCGACCAACGTACCGGCAAATTCAAATTGAGCCGTAAAGCATTGATGCCGAAGCCCGAAACACAGCCAAGGCCTTAATCTTATAATATTAAATATACTCCGGGGAATTTTTTCCGGAGTTTTTTTATTTAAAACCACGCTGCCAGGTTCTAACCATCTGACCAAACCTTCACAGGTTTTACGATCTGACGCACTTCGAACAAGTAAAGCATAATATAAAAACACAAGGTTTCAACAACCAGTGAGTCTTAAAAGTATAGAAAAATTCCTGGTTGGCCGCATTAACAGCAACCTGACAAACAAAAAGTTTTATGAATTACCTGCAATTTGATTTTGATATTGACGGCCCTCAGCAATTGGAAAAATTGGTGGCTTTGTTAGCTGATAAAGGTTTCGAAGGCTTTGAAGAAGAAGAAGACAACTTGTCCGCCTTTATTCCGGAAAAAATTTTCCAGGAGGAAGAATTTTCCGGGGTGATCGATCTCTTCCCTATGATCAGTTTTACCAAAACTGTATTGGAAAATATCAACTGGAACAAACGATGGGAGGAAGGTTTTACCCCGGTATTGGTAGATGATTTTGTTGCAATACGTGCTGGTTTTCATCAACCGGTTAAAAATGTCGGCCATGAGTTGATCATAACTCCGAAAATGAGTTTTGGTACCGGCCATCATGCTACCACTTACCTTATGATCAGCCAGATGAGGCAGTTGGATTTTTCTAACAAATCGGTATTGGATTTTGGCTGCGGCACCGGTGTATTGGCGATACTGGCCAGTAAAATGGGTGCCGGAAGGGTATTGGCAATTGACTACGACGAATGGAGCATCACAAACACAAAAGAGAATATCCAACAAAATAACTCGGCTAACATTGTTGTTGAACAAATGGACATTGTACCTGCTACTGAGCAATTCCATATCATTTTGGCAAATATAAACCTGAACGTGATCATATTAAATTTATCGTTAATAGTATCGGCGTCCTTACCTGGAGCAATAATATTGTTGAGTGGTATCTTAAAAGAAAATGAGGCAACTTTAATATCAGCAGTAAAAAGTGCCGGTTTAAATTATTTATCAACATTACAACGTGGTGATTGGATAGCAGTTGTGGCGAAAAAATGATGGATTGTGAAATATTAGAAGTTAAATAAACGTTACCAAAAGCAAATATTAGGTATATTTGTGTTCTCAACTCACAATAGAAACTATGAACGAACTACTATTAATAGTACTAGCCTATTTTATTGGATCTATTCCCACCGCTTTAATTATCAGCAAAAGTTTTTTTCACATTGATATTCGCGACTATGGTAGCGGCAATATGGGCGCTACCAATACCTTTCGTGTGCTGGGTTCTAAATATGGTACGATCGTAATGATATGTGATATAATCAAAGGGATGTGTGCAGTTGCATTGTTTAATTTTTTACCACAATACCTTAATGACGAATGGGCCAGGACAAACCTAATGGTAGGCCTTGGATTAGCCGCTGTACTGGGGCATATATTTCCCATCTTCGCCCAGTTTAGAGGCGGAAAGGGTGTTGCAACTTTATTTGGAATGATTTTAACCGTTCAGCCTGTGATAGCTGTTGCATGCGTAGGCGTCTTTTTATTGGTGCTGTTTTTAACCCGATATGTATCCCTTAGTTCTATTTTGGCTGGTATTGCATTGCCAATCTGTGTGCTTTGGATCTGGAACGATGATGTTATCCTCTACAGAATTTTTGCCATTTGCGTGGCAGCGCTGATCGTCCTTACCCACCAAAAAAATATCGTAAAAATTTTACGTGGCAGCGAAAGCAGGGTCCCAATTTTTAAAGGAAGGGATAAACGCAAGCTTCGCCGCAAATAACCTCCTGTTTTCAGTTTTTATTAACAGTTCCCATGCCCATTTTTACAGGGGCTACATACAAACTTGGTACGCCAATTGTTTGGATGTGATAAAATAAATCACATGAAGAAATCTCTTTTTTTACTTATTGCATTACCACTATTTATAATTGCCTGTAAAACCAATGCTGTTACGGGTCGTAAGCAACTTAGTTTATTGCCTGAAAGTCAACTGCAGCAAACAGCTGTAACGGAATACCAGACGTTTTTATCTCAAAGCAAGGTCGTTAGTTCATCTGCAAATAAGGATGCGGAAATGGTGCGCAGGGTAGGTAGCAGGATAGCCGCTGCAATAACCCAATACTATACGCAACAGGGAAAAGGTGCCATTTTGAGCGGTTATAAATGGGAATTTAACCTGGTTGATAATAAGGAAGTTAACGCCTGGTGTATGCCAGGTGGTAAAGTAGTCGTATATACCGGCCTGTTACCTGTGGCACAAAATGAAGCGGCATTGGCTGTTGTACTGGGGCACGAGATCACGCATGCAGTAGCCAATCATGGTAATGAGCGCATGAGCCAGTTAATGGTTACGCAGGGAATCGGAGTAGCCGGCGACTTGTTAACATCCGGCAACAGCAAGGTAAACAGTCTCTTTAATGGCGTCTTCGGCCCTGGAAGCCAGGTGGCTTACACATTACCTAATTCCAGGAAACAGGAATATGAAGCGGATCATTTCGGGTTGATATTCGCTGCTATGGCTGGTTACAATCCCAGGGAAGCTGTTCCGTTCTGGCAAAGGATGTCACAAGCCGGGGGAACTTCAAAACCACCGGAATTTTTGGCTACCCACCCCTCAGATGAAAACCGTATCTCGAAGTTACAGGGCTATATGGACGAGGCCTTAAAGTATTACAAGCCAGTTACCAAATAATTATTGTAAGGTTAGGTGGATAGGCCGCAAACCAAATATCACTGTCAATTAATGTTGCTTTAACAATCGCGATGTCTAGGCTTTTTAACCGGTAACCGGTTATCCGCCTCCCTGCCTGGTTGCATTCGGCAGACAGGTTTTGGTACTGTATCGACGAAACCGGTATTCAAAAAATGCGCAGCTGTTATTTTTGAAAGAAGCAAAAGCAGGCGCATTACTGCCACGCAGACCCGCTGGCCGCGGAGGTGGACGATATAAATCTAAAAGAAAAAACTAATCAGGAACAGGCAAAATGTGCTTTATCTACCTGGCCAAATAATTATCTTATCAACAGTATTTTTAGAGAACTCTACGTAAAAGTGGAGTTTTTTTAGTTGTATGTAAAGAAATAAGCGTAAATTTGCACCTCCAATTGTTTTCTTTCCGTATTTACCAATTATTTTAACATTGATTATGAAAGGATTATGAGTTTAAAAATCATGATCCGGTAATTTTTTTGTTTAATTAATAAATTTAAATTTTTTTTTTATGGAAGTATTAGCACCATCGCAGTCTTTATTAGAAAAATTACAGTTAAAAGATGAAAAAAATTTATTGATCCAGGGTTTACCTTCTACCGTTGAAAAGCAATTTGTAAAAATATCCTTCGCAAAAAATGTCACACCGCTCCTTAAGTCAAGAAAAATAGATTTCGCACTTGTATTTGCCATCAGTCACAAACAATTAAACGATATTTTACGGGATGTAGTACCTGCACTGCATGATAATGCAAAATTGTGGATCGCTTACCCAAAAGTATCTTCAAAGATCGTAAGTGACCTGTCACGAGATTGTAATTGGGAATGCATTTCTAAAATGGGTTTTGAAGGCGTTCGCCTGATTGCCCTGGATAATATCTGGAGTGCAATGCGTTTTAAGAAAGCCGACCAGGTAAGGACTCCAACGATTTCGAGCGATATAACGGGTGTGAAAATTGAAAATAAGACAATTACGACCCCGGCCGAGCTGGAGGTGTTATTCACTAAAAATGAACCTGCAAAAGCCTTCTTTGAAACGCTTTCGTTTACAAATAAAAAGGAATATATTACCTGGATCACAGGCGCTAAAAGGGAAGAGACCAAACTGGCCCGCCTGGAAGCTACGATTGATAAGCTTACTTACCTTAAAAGAAATCCTTCAGAAAAATAAGACCGGGCGCCGTACGCAGGAGCAATGCGAATGCACAAATGATAGGTGGATCCTGTTTGCCGGTTGGTGAACAGGATTAGGGCCGGACGTATTGTATACAGCGTTGTCACCCTGAACCAGCCATTATTTGGTGGTCACTTCGGCAAGGTTAATCCGCTTTGCCAACCAACTTTCTTTTATGGGGATTACCCAGTTTTCGAGCAGTTCTTTTTTTGTTAGTACGGTATTATTGAAGTACAAGGTTTCTCCATTTATAAAGTCATTTTTTACAGCGTAATTCAGTTGAGAAAATGGCAATAGCTGGATCTTTTCCTTCACTGCAAATGCCAGCATCTGCCTGTCGAAAAGCTGCACATTCATTTTTCGTTCTATTTCTTTTATTAATCTCACCGAACCATCCGTGCTGCAACCGCTTACCCCCGTGGCACTTTCATCTGCCATCAGCACAATGAATTGTCCGAAAAAAACATTCGCATACCCTTTTACGGTATCGCCATGGCTCTTCCAGTCATTCACAAAATTTTCAAGCATTTCTTCAATTTCCAACGCCTCACTTATAAAAAATAATCGGCTGCTCTGGTAGATCCATACCCTGGATGAATCATTAAAACCGGCGGGTATTTGTTCCTGGAACTGTAAATTCATAAATAATATTTTAAATGGATGCTGCAATTAATTCCGCTATATCAAGCACCCGTACTTCATCTTCTTTGTCACTATTTTTAACCCCGTCGGTCATCATAGTATTGCAGAAAGGGCAGGCGGCGGCAATAATATTTGCACCTGTGGCAATGGCTTCATTGCTCCTGGCAAAATTAACGCGTATGTCGCCTTTTTCTTCTTCCTTAAACATTTGAGCACCGCCCGCACCACAGCATAAACCATTTGATTTACATCGTTTCATTTCCACCAGTTCTACATCCAATGCCTCCAATACCCTTCTTGGTGCTTCATAAATATTATTGGCCCTGCCCAGGTAGCAACTGTCATGAAAAGTAATTTTTTTTCCCTTGAAGCTGCCACCTTCCGCCAATTTTATTTTTCCCTCATCTATTAATTGCTGCAAAAATGTAGCATGGTGGATCACTTCGTAATTTCCACCTAATTCCGGGTATTCATTTTTTAACGTATTAAAACAATGGGGGCAGGCGGTTACTATT
>JBDSLD010000076.1:0-12417 GCA_039916545.1 Ferruginibacter sp. | reverse complement strand
TAAGGGTTTTAGAATATTTTCTAATCCGAATCTTCACTTCACCAACTACCTGTCAACTCTCTACTTTTGCCTCCACAGCCGGTCCGCCAGCTGGCGGTTAACCGAAACGTTGCTGTTTTTGCTTCTTTGAAAAAACAGGCTGCGCATTTTTTCAATTCCGATTTCATCGGAACCGAACCAAAAAGGCAGCTAACCCGCTTACTGATGTAGAAGATCAAAGAGTGACCACCCTTAAATGCCTTTTATTAAACAGCTCAGTAATATTTTATTTGAGGTCATTTCTTTAGTTTCAGATTAATAATATTCAACAAGAAAAATCTCCACAATCCATTGTCTGTAAAGGTCTTCAGCGTTTTCTTGTAATCATTATTTGCAAATATGTTACCAACTATTTGATTATCAACATCTTAAAAAGATATAAAAAATAATTGAGTCTAAATGTTTTTTTTTAAATTTAACTTATTACATTTGTAGCCACACAAGAAACCTTACCGAGCATTCCGCTCACTCCCCTATCTCCAAACCTTTCGGATTATCAGCCACTTATTCTAATGAGCAACTTCTAGCTCCAATACATCTATTAAGCCATCATTGCTTAACTTAATTTTTGTACTTCAAAAAACAAACCTCTGACCATGGAAAAATTTTCCTCAACTGTTTGCTATATGCAAACCAAAATCGTTATGGCTTTATCCGTGCTACTTGCCTTATCGACCTTCAGCACACAAGCCCAAAACCGCAATTTCGGCATTACCTATTCGGAAAACTTAAAAGGTAGTTCTACTCTTTTTGGAAACACATTGATGAATGTGGTTAACTCAAACGGTACGCCCAATGTTACTGCCATGAATGGCAATAGCGCCAATGGCAATAGCAACTACACGAACGGTGGAACGAGCAGCATGCAATATGTAGATATTGATGGCACAACCGGAGCCGGCGCAGGAACAAGAAATTCCTCATCCGCTGACCTGATCTTACCGGACGGCACTAACACTGTAAAAATGGCCCGTTTATACTGGGGCGGCAGAGCTGTCACTTCACAGTTTGACATGTCGAAAGCTGTCAATCAAACAATTAAAATAAGAAAAGGTACTTCTGGTGCCTACCAGGAGTATGCAGCCGCACAGGTTGACAAGCTTGTGCAAAATGCAGGAACAAATACTGAATTTTCTTTGTACCAGGCTTTCGTGGATGTTACTTCCCTTATTCAACAACAGGGTGCAGGAACTTACACAGTTGGTAACGGCGCATTCTCAACTGGCACCGGTGGGGATTTTGGTAACTTTGGAGCCTGGAGCATTGTAGTGGTTTACGAAAACCCTACATTAAGTTATAACAGTGTACGCGTTTTCGATGGCTACCAACAGGTTTATAATGGTGGCAACGCTACAACCAGTTCTGTAACACTTTCTGGTTTGAATGTACCGTCCGGAGCATTGGCTTCAGCAGATGCGCAATTAGGCATCATGTCTTTTGAAGGCGATGCCCATTATGATGGTGACTTCTTTAAGATCAACGGAAATAAATTCAGCAACGCCCTTAACCCGGTTAATAATTCCTGGAATGGTTCTATCACCAATAACGGTGTTCACGTAACTACAAAATCGCCTAACTATAGCGACCAGATGGGTATCGATATCGATCAGTTCAATGTTGGAACCGGTTACGGTATCCTGCCAAATGCAGCGAGCGTATCACTTCAGTTTGGTACTACACAGGATCAATATTTTTGCGGTGTTATTACTTTTGTGATCAAAATGAAAGAGCCCACAATTAACCTTTCTAAAACTGTATCGGATGCAAATAATAATGGTGTTGCCGAAGCCGGTGAAGTGCTGACCTATAAATTAAAGGGAAAGAATATGGGCCCTGGTAATGCTAATTCGGTGGTGGTGATGGATTCTCTTCCTTCTACTATGACGTTTGTTGGTAACTCATTAAAGGTAAATTATGGCCCGGGCATAACTGCAGGAGCAAAAACTGATGCTGCAGGTAATGATATTGCTGAATACACCGCTTCTTCAAAAACTGTCACTTTCAGAATAGGTAACGGAGCAAATGCTGCTGACGGCGGATATCTTGCCAAGTCAGATTCATTTGAAGTAGAGTTTAAGGTTGTAGTAAATATACCAGAAAATGGTATCGTACCTCCAATCGTTAACGTTGCCCGTTTAAAAGCAAAATCTGATGCATTGCTGGATTATGTGGATGATGCGACTGCCGTAATAAGCCCTATGGGAGGCCCGTTACCAGTTACGTTAACTTCATTCACTGCCACTTTACAACAGAACAGCCAGGTTAAAGTAGCCTGGGGAACTTCAATGGAATTCAATTGCAGCAGGTATGATATCGAAAGAAGTACGGATGGTGTAATTTTTCATACCGTGGCTACAAAAGCAGGTAACGGAAATTCACCGAAGCCTTCCAATTATTCTGTCAATGATGACATAAGCGCCGTAACCGCACCAATCGTTTACTATCGCCTAAAACAAATTGATATTGATGGTAAGAGCAGCACTTCAAAAGTGGCTTCAATTAAACTGAAGAAATCGATCTCCGACTTCACAGTGTCTCCTAATCCATTCCGCAATAATGTAAACATCAATATTGAGTGGGACAAAAATGAAACTACTACCGTTAAAGTTTATAACGTTACCGGTTCAGAAGTGGTTTCAAAAAATGTTAAGATGATCAAAGGATACAACTATGTTGCCATCGATGAATTGTCACAAGTACCGGCAGGTAATTATATCATCCAGTTCAATACTGCCAATGGCAAATTAATCAAACAGGTAGTAAAACAAAAATAGTATAAACAATCATTCAATCCATAAATAGCTGTCGCCCCAAAAGGCGGCAGTTTTTTGTTTTAGCCGTAATTTTTTGTTGCCACAAATGCATTAGTAAAAACGAATAAATACAAATAATAGCAGGGAAATAAGTTACTTAAGTTGAAACAGTTTGGACTTAATCTGACGGTTGGGGAAACAACTGGCAAACTCAATTATTCTGTTTATTAACCGGATATTTTCATTGAAAGATAAAAATCCAGCTGATTGATTTCGCCTTTGGATATCGGACAACGGTCTGTATTGCCGATAGTTGGGTTCATTCGATGCAGGCCCTGCCCCAAGCCGGAGCTAAATTGAAAAGCAAGTTCAAATTAAGACCAAACGCTAAATTTAAAAACGTCTGCTGGAACAAATGTACTTAGACGTTCAAATGTTCATTGTTTCAACGTCTATCCCCAATTTTGACAATGCAATATTAGCGGTGGTTTTGCTAATACAGTTTCCCAAATGAAAAACCCACGGAAGGTATTACCCTGCTATTGTTTATTATAGGAGTTAGACTTGCTCTGAACATGTAAGCACTTTTGACATGAGTTCTCCAACCGAGGCTCGGTATAAAATTCACTATATATTTATTGTAGTCTCTTATACGAGTCTTCGAGTCCTTTATTAGGCCTGGTGCAGAGGCCCAGGTGGCTCCAATTCCAAAGTCAATAAAGGAATTTTTATTTTGCAAAGCGAATAAATAATTTACGCCTATGGGTAACGACATTCTGAACTGTTGATTGCCAGAATAATAACCCGCTCCAATTCGGAAAGTCAAATCGCCATTCCCTGCATTTACCAGCCTTTCATAGTTAATTGAACCGTAAATGCCATTGCCTCCGAGTTCAAGGTAAATAGCATCTTTCTTCGTTTTCAATTGTGCTTTCGTCGTCAGGCAAATAATAATAATGGAGAAGATAATTGAAGCTTGTCTCATATGGTGAATTTAGCAAGTGAACCAATGTGTTTAATAAATAGTGTCGAATCAGGATCGTTGGGAGATCCTTTAAATCACCGCTAATGTATGTCTAATCCTCGGCCAAGGAATGCCACGAGCTTTGTGGTATCAGCGTTGCATTCGCGCTTCCCTGGCATAAAAAATCACACCAATTCAATCAATGTGATCTCCGGCAAAATGCCCACCCGGCCCGGGTAACCTATAAATCCAAACCCCCGGTTTACATATAATTTTTGTTGTACATCTTCATACAAACCGGCCCATTGTTTATAAACATATTGAACAGGGCTCCATTTAAAACCAGGCACTTCAATGCCAAATTGCATTCCATGTGTATGGCCGCTCAACATCAGGTCGATGTCTGCATATTTGGGCCTTATTTCTGCGTCCCAATGACTGGGATCATGACTCATTAATATTTTAAAAGGATATTTTTCCGTGCCGGGATGAGCAAGATCCATTCTTCCATGCTTGGGAAAATTTCTTTTGGCGCTCCAGTTCTCGATACCCAGCAACGCGATCTGGTCGCCACCTTTTTCCAACACTACGTGCTCATTCATTAATAATTTCCAACCCAGTGAAGCATGTACTTTTTTAAGATTTTCCAAATTTTGTTCCTTACTGATTCCGTCTGCGGGCCATTGTACGTAATCGCCATAATCGTGGTTGCCCAGCGTGGAATATACCCCCATCGGAGCTTTCAATTGATTAAACACATCGAGGTAATCATCCATTTCATTGGCCTTATCATTTACCAGGTCGCCGGTAAACAATATAATGTCAGCGTTTTCCTTTAATATTTCCTGCACCCCATGGTTTACCGCTTTTTTATCTGTAAAACTTCCGCTGTGGATATCACTGATATGCAGGATCTTAAGTCCCTTGAAACCTTCAGGCAAATTATTATAAGAAAGTTGCACCCGTTTTATATCGTACTTGTATTTGTTTCCAAAACCATAGATCAGGGTACCAAATAAGCTGCCCCCGACCGCGAGGCTGAACCAGCTTAAAAAAACAGACCGCGTGATACCATCATTCATCGCTTCTCCTTCCGTATTGTTATAAAATAATTTACCAGCGAGCCATTGAATACCCCTGCGTATGTCATCGATCAAAATAAAGATCGTAGCGGTCATCTTTGCCATGAATAAACCAATGATGATCGCAAATAAGTAGGTCCTTACTTTTCTTGGTAAAAAATACTGGTCGGTAAATGCAAACACTAAAAACCCAATAATGGCCAGGCCAGTGACGGTCCAATAAATACTGTAAATAACCGCTTTCGTTTTAGGCGATGCTGACTGACTAACTGCTTTAATTGCCTGGAAAACATAGGTATCCAGCAGTAACATTACCGCGACAAATATAAAGGCACCGGAAGGAGAACGCATGATTTGGTTTTTTAGATATTTTTTTCTTTACAATTTTATAATACAGTTCCTGTTTTGGCTCAGATTGTTAGTTATTTAGCAATCTCCTGACTATCATTTACTTTACTTCTTTAATTGTTTTCACATTATAGTACTATTTCAAATGGATAAAGCAATCAATAAACAGAAAACAATAAATGTTACTTCTCTGCCGTCCATTTTATAAATTCATCCAATTGCTGATCAATGGCCTTAATTGTATGCTCGTCTTTGAAATGCCCATCTGCATCCATTAGTTTATCAACAGAAGAAATCGGAAGCCTGTTATGATGCACCATAACTTTCAAATAATTTAATACACTCGCCAAATGATCCATCCCCCGCAAATTACCTGCCCGTCCTGTTGATACCCCGGTAAGCAAAGCTTTTTTATGCCACCATAAAGAATGAGATTTAGCTGTATCAAACAATAATTTTAATGCCCCGGGGAAACTCCCGTTATATTCCGGAGAAATAAAAATAAAATTATTGGTGGGTATGATCAGTTCATTCTCGAGTTTTTCAAAATTAGCGTCGCGTGTTAGCAGGTTTAACCCTTCCAGCGAAAGCAAAACAGAATCGATGGACCTTTGTTTTAGGTTGCGCTCGTATTCTTTGGCCACTTTTAACGTATTGCTACCCACCCTGTTCGTTCCTGATATTATTAAATACATATATTAATTTTACGATTGATCCATCTTCGCTTACCAGGGCGCCTGGTCCGATTTATACTCAATGGCAAAATTTATAACCTTGCCATATGAAATAATGAATAATAATTTAAACGGGGATAAAGGTAGTCGATTTAGCTTTTAAGTTTTTGTAGGATGTTTCGAAATCCGGTTTCATTTTGCTCAATTTGTGGTTTATAGTTGCATTTCAAACAGTACCTTTGCGCTTTAAAAATTATTTATAATAAGTAATCACTCTTTAAAATAAGTAATTAAATAACCCGGACGATTTCTGCGATCACTCCTTATTTCGGTCGGCGGAGCGATGGCGGCCGAAACCACTTGGATTAATAAAAACTTCATAAACACTAAACAATTCTCCCTGAGAGGAATAAGTATGGCAAGAATAATAGGGATAGCAAATCAGAAAGGTGGTGTGGGAAAAACAACTACCGCAATTAATTTAGCGGCGAGCCTGGCAGTGCTGGAATACAAAACCTTGTTGGTAGATGCGGATCCGCAAGCCAACAGCACCACCGGGGTTGGATTTGATTTGCACAATATTACGCAGAGCCTGTATGATTGCATGGTAAATGATGCCACCGCCAGGGACGTATTGTTGAAAACAGATGTGCCTAACCTTGACTTGATACCATCACATATTGACCTGGTTGGAGCCGAGATTGAAATGATTAATTATCCTAACAGGGAAGGCGTATTAAAGAAAATACTGGATCCGATCAGGGATGAATACGATTTTATTGTAATTGATTGTTCACCTTCACTGGGCCTGATCACAGTTAATGCGCTGGTGGCGGCAGATAGCGTGGCGGTTCCTGTTCAAACTGAGTTTTTTGCATTAGAAGGTTTGGGTAAGCTGTTAAATACGATCAAAATTGTACAGAACAGGTTAAATCCTGAATTGCAGATAGAAGGCATTTTAATGACTATGTACGATGGCCGTTTGCGCCTGTGCAACCAGGTAGTAGCAGAGGTAAGGCGTCATTTTGAAGAAATGGTTTTTAGCAGTATCATCCACCGGAATACAAGGTTAAGCGAGGCGCCGAGCTTCGGCAAGCCGGTCATTTTGTATGATGCGGATAGCAAAGGTTCCATTAATTACCTCAACCTTGCGAAAGAAATCCTCCAGAAAAATAATATGACAAGGATCAGGCAGGAAGACAGAATAATACAGTAAGGATTGATTAGTAATGAGTTAGTGCCTTAGACTGCGGATACTAATACTGTTTAACCGCATTTAAAATCCCACTCATTACAACTCACTTATCATACAGTATTCACCACTCATTGTTCATTACTCATCACTCATTATATGACTCCTCCGAATAAAAAAGACGCGCTTGGAAAAGGTATCCGCAGTTTACTTCAGAATATGGATGCGGACCTGAAAAATACTGCCGGTTCTTTAAAAAGCGATGTGGTAGAAAAAACGACCGCTACCAACCGCGTATCACTTGAGCAGATCGAGATCAATCCAAAACAACCGCGTAAGGATTTTGATGAAACATCCTTAAGTGAATTGGCGGCTTCTTTAAAGATCCATGATATTATCCAACCGCTTACAGTTAGCAAAATGCCTTCCGGAAAGTACCGGTTGATTGCTGGTGAAAGACGTTTCAGGGCTGCAAAAATTGCAGGATTAAAAGATGTACCGGTATATGTGCGCCAGGCCAACGACACAGAATTGCTGGAACTCGCCTTGCTGGAAAACCTGCAAAGGGAGAACTTAAACTCGATCGAAATCGCGCTTAGTTACAAAAGGCTGATGGATGAACTGGACTATACGCAGGAGCAGGTCGCAGAGCGTATGGGTAAGGAACGTAGCACAATCACAAACTATATCCGTTTATTAAAACTGCCACCCGATATCCAGGTGGCTGTACGTACCGGGGTGATCACCATGGGCCATGCAAGGGCGCTGATCAGTGTGGATGTGGTTGATAAACAACTGTTCATTTTCTCCGAAATAAAAAATAAAGAATTATCGGTAAGGCAAACAGAGGACCTCGTTCGTAAGATGTACACCGGCAGCGACGCTGTTAAAAATTCGGTAAAACCCCAGTTACCTCCGGCCTTTAAAAAGATAGAAGATAATTTAGCATCTCAGTTTAATACCAAGGTTAAACTGGTACACAACAAGAAAGGCTACGGTGCCGTTACCTTCGAATATTACTCTTTGGAAGAGTTGAACGGGCTGCTGGATAAATTGAATATTAAAGTAAGTTGATGCAGAAATTTTTATTCATATTTTTATTAATTGGGTTACATCTTTTTGGCAATTACATACAGGCACAGGCAAAAAAAGATAGCAGTACAGTCCGCACCAAAAAAATTGCCGATAGTACCGATAAGGATGCTCCTAAAAAATTTGATCCACGTATAGCTACCAGGCGCTCGGCAATGCTGCCAGGCTGGGGCCAGATCTACAACAAAAAATACTGGAAACTGCCACTCGTATATGGCGCGCTTGGAATAACTGCCGGTGTATTTTTTTACAATGTAAAAACTTATAAATTGTTGCGGCTGGCGTACATATACAAATCAGATAAAGACACACTCAATGATTTATTAATTGACCCGAAGTTTAGGACTTTATCTGTAGGCTCGCTTCGTAGCTACCGAAACTCTTTCCGGCAGAATGTTGATTACTCCGTACTTTTTTTTATCGTTTTTTGGGGACTTAATGTGGTCGATGCTACTGTAGACGGCCATCTGAAAGCATTTGACGTTAATGATAACCTCACCCTGCAACTAAAGCAGGGCTATAGCCCGATGGCAAATACCACCGGCGTCAGCCTGGTGCTGGATATTCACTCCGGTAAAATGAAGGGTAAATAATTATATTTGCCCATTCAATAATTAAAACAATAATATGGATTCAGGCACCGGTCCTTCTCACCAGGGAGAAAATCTCAACATTGCATTGATCGGCTACGGAAAAATGGGCAAGGCCATTGAGGAAATTGCCGTTAAAAGGGGCCATTCCGTTCTGCTTAAAATAGATATCAATTCAGCGGATGAATTTACAAAAGAAAACCTCAGCCGGTGTGACGTAGCCATAGAATTTACTGGTCCGCATAGCGCGGTTGAAAATATTCTCTTCTGCCTGGATGCTGGTATTCCTGTTGTTAGCGGAAGTACCGGTTGGCTGGCACGCTGGGGTGAAGTAAAGGAGAAATGCACCGCAACTAACGGCGCATTGGTATATGCGAGCAATTACAGTGTAGGCGTTAATATTTTTTTTGAAGTAAATAAGTTATTAGCGCGTTTGATGGACCACCAGCCAGGCTACAATGTAAGTATGGTAGAAGTACATCACACAGAAAAAAAAGATGCGCCCAGTGGAACCGCAATCACCCTGGCGGAGCAGGTTTTGGAAAAACTGGGAAGAAAGAAACAGTGGGTAAACCATAGCAGTCTATCCGCTGAAGATTTGTCTATTATCAGTGAAAGAGTAGATCCTGCACCAGGCACCCACAAAGTAAAATACAGTTCCGGTATTGACGATATCGAAATCGTACATACGGCTCACAACCGGAAGGGCTTTGCCACAGGGGCCGTTTTAGCAGTCGAATTCATCAAAGACAAAAAAGGAATTTACAGCATGAAAGAAGTGCTGGGATTTTAAATTTTTCCTGGCGAGGCCATTAATGAATATTTGAAGCAGGCCTCTAAAATCTCGCATTTTTCCTATGCCTTTAAAAATCAAATCGGATACCTGCCCAATAAATTAAAAGATAAGGGAGTGGCTGTTAGTTTACATTAACCATCCAGGAAGCAAATGCTTTAATACCTATGTAGTGATTACAAGAAAACGCTGAAAACCTTTACAGACAATGAATTGTGGAGATTTTTCCTGTTGAATATTATTAATCTGAAACTAAATAAATGGCCTGAAATAAAATATTACTGAGCTGTTTAATAAAAGGCATTTAAGTGTGGCCACTGTTTGATCTTCTTCATCAGTAACCGGGTTAGGGGCTGTAATGGTAGATGGAATCAGGCGGACCAGGTATTATAGAGCTCCCAAAATAATATTTATTCATCCTGGATGAATAAATTAAACACAGAAATGGTATAAAAAAAACGCTGTTTTATCAAAGCTTGTGTGAACTGGTTAGACTAAAACTGAACTTTTTAATGGGAGCTTTGAAGCTTTTATGTGATCTGTTGGCGGCTTAATATCAGTTGCTTGCAGCGGCTGGAACGGGCCAAAACCGAACTCCTGAAAACCTTTTTATCTTTTTAGATAGTTTAAAAATAGCCTAAGCCATTAATAAAGTGCTGTTTAACGTATGTTAGTTTATCAAAATCCATGGCTTATCCATACATGTTTCCAGCGAGCGTGCGCTCCAGCTTTCCATTTTATGTAAAACCAAAGAGAAATTGCCGTAATGGGAAGACGCAATCTCCCGCTGTACACTCAAGGCCATCTACCTATTCACAAAAATTTTTCGCTGGGTTATCGTCACAATAGTTCGACACATTCTCTAAAGGTGCGAGAATTGAAATCAGCAATTATCGTTAATAAAAAAGTATTTCAATTTTAAGTTTACGAAAAAATGCCAACAGCCGATTAAATAAAACCGATTGAAATTTAGATTCAAATCACCCCTTTCGCACCTTCCCTGAACCGTCCACAAATCCAGGTAAAGGTGCATAAAGGACTCCCTAACTTTTATTCCGCCATTCAGGTCACCAAATTGCTCATAATAGCAAACTGGCAATACATTCGGATCACCTGATTTAATAGCTGTTACTGAGCAGGTACAAATTGGAAGCCGGTTAACAAATATTGATCCCCAAAGTTCACACCTGCATAATAGGCGTCGCTTGTAAATAAATCAAAATATTCAGCCTCTAAAGGGTAATCCTTCCATCTATTGTAATTGGTGTACAATTTATGATCGATGATTTTCCATGCTACTTTATTATCAAAATCTGAACGGTAAGCATAGCCGTTGTAAGTCATGCTAAGCCAATGACCATCCCTCATCTGCAACCATAGCCATCCGTTTTCGTCATCGGAGAGATGAACTCTGAATTTAGAAGCTTCAGCCTTGGAATTAGTGAGTTTCATATAGTACCACTGCTTGTCTAAGCTAATCGAATCGGCTACTCCTGCTAAATATACGGTATCAGCACTGTAAGTGTATATTGCCCTGAGATTGTACCATGTAGCAGGAAAGAGAGATGACCATTTGGTAGGACTGCTTCCCAGACTACCGCCAGGAAGTTGCACATCCTTAGAACAACTGGTAAGAGATAACACAACGGCACCCGTTAGCACAATAACGAGATTGCGCAACAAATGTCTACGGCCTGATTTCTTAGGGATGTATTTTGCAATTTTCCTAAATTTTGTCATAATAGGATTGTTTAAATTATAGAAAAATATTTTGTAGTATAAAATCAACTGAGATTTCGGTCAAACCAGAAAAAGTCTGCTCAGCCATATTTGTCAAAAGTTTATTCAAAAAGTTTGTTGAGTTAGTTAGGGCCATCGCGGATACGAAAGTTTTTATAGTACAGCAATTGCTGACTCGGAGATAATTTCCTAGATTTTAAGTGCTTGCGTAATTTCGAATGCGAATTTTATCCATTGAGTTTATTCACGTTTTCAACCTATACGAAAATTACTAAGGTCTTCGAACACAATATTGAATGTCGTAATGGGATTTTGTCGGGTATAATAGTTTATCAAAATACATGCTTTATCCATACCTGAGCTACACATGTTTCCAGCGAGCATGCGCTCCAGCTTTCCATTTGGTGCATAACCAAACGGAAATTCCCGTAAAGGGAAGAAGCAATCTCCCGCTGTACACTCAAGGCCATCTACCTATGCATCAAAATTTTCCGCCGGTTATCGTCGCAATAATTCAACACATTCTCTAAAGGCGCGAGAACTGAAATCAGCAACTATCGTTCATAAAAAAGTAGTGCAATTTTGGTTTACGAAAAAACGCCAACTGCGATTAAATAAAACCGATTGAAATATAGATTCAAATCGTCCCTTTCGCACCTTCCCGGATCCGTTCACGAATCCGGGAACAGGTGCATAAAGGGCTTCCTAACTTTTATTCCTCCATTTTGGTTACCAAATGCTTACAATAGCGAACTGGCAATACATTCGGATCAAATGATTTAAAAGCTGTTACGGAACAGGTACTAATTCGCAGCCGGTTAACACATATTGATCTCCATAGTTCACTCCTACATAATAGGCAGGACTAACAAGAAAACTATAATATGCAGCCGCCAGGGGGAAGTCTTTCGCTATAGCGTAATCGTTGTACAATTTGCCACCGACGATTTTCCATGCTACTTTATTATCAAGACCTGAACGGTAAGCGAAGCCGTTGAAAGTGAGGCTAAGCCAATTTCCATCACTTATCTCCCACCAGTTCCATCCGTTTGATTGAATGGCCACATGCATTTTGAATTTAGATGCTTCAGCCTGGGATTTTGTAAGTTGCATATAGAACCATTGGGGATCGCCCTGCCAATCGTCCACT
>JBDSLD010000075.1:0-53704 GCA_039916545.1 Ferruginibacter sp. | reverse complement strand
GCGATAGTTTCTTTGTTGATCTGGTTCTATACAATCGCCTGTTGAAATGCTATGTTCTCCTTGATTTGAAAATTGGGAGGCTCGCCCACCAGGATATTGGTCAAATGCAGATGTATGTCAACTACTATGACAGGAAAATGAAGTTATCCGAAGAAAATTCTATGGCACTATTCACCGCAATGAGCCACTCATTTCTACCTATGAGGTCTTCAGCGCTGGTAATTATGCAGCCGCTTTTACAAACAGTTTTGATTCCCAAGGATTACTGACCCAATCCGCGGTAACAACAACTGAGCACAATATTTATAATAGTAGCAACACAACACGGGAAACACATTATTATACCTACAATAAAATAAAAAAGTAAGCAAAGCGGCCGGTATACTTAAAAATCCCATACAAAATATTCCTTAAAACTTCAGTTTACGGATAAGTAATAATATGTCAGGTTTTTTTAAAACTTATTTACCTTTTTTTATTATCAATACTACCCTTCGATTCTGGCTACGCCCAACCTTTGTTGCATTGTCACCAATTGGCAAGGATGCCCCATAACCGGTAGAATGGAGGCGTTCTTTATCAATGCCTTTCCTTACAAGGTAATCCAACACTGCCATTGCCCTGTTTTCACTTAATAACTGATTGGCAGTCTCAGACCCAATATTGTCAGTATGTCCTTCAATGTCCATCTTTAATACAGGATGCTGGTATAGAATTCTCACTACATCGTCTAAAGCCGGGTAAGAAGCCGGGGACAAATGGTAACTGCCTGTTATGAAAAATATGTTCTGAGCTGCTGTGTTGACCTGTTTTGTTAGTGTATCTGTCATTAGCGGACATCCATGATTCGAAATTAAACCGACGGTATCGGGGCATAGATCTTCTTCATCATTCACTTTATCGAGATCCCGGTCAGGAACAGGACATCCATGATATTTTAGCATTCCTGCTACTGTGGTGCAGCTATCATTCTCATCATTTATGCCATCACCATCTGTGTCAGGTATTGGGCACCCATTGTATTTTGAGAAACCTGGAACAATTGGACAACGATCAAGGCTATCAAGTATACCATCTCCATCTATATCACGAGGTGGCAATGTTCCGGAGGATGGCATTTGAATTGCCTGTCTAGCCTTCTTTTTGGTGGCTTTCGCTTTTCCGATATTGCCCGCCACGCCAGCACTGTAAAAAAAATGATGGTCCTCGGTTTGCGTGAGAGGCATCCGGTATTGTGCATTTAACAATACAAAAGCCCTTGCATTTACTTTAACCTGCAATCCTACCCCAAATGGAATGAATGCGCCGTAATGATTGTCATATATTGAACCGCCAATGCCAGCATCTATAAAAGGGTTCAATATAGCTGGATAAGTCCTGAGTTTTGCACGAACGGCAACATCGACTTCAAGTAATAATTTATTGTCACCCATTCCATAGTTGCCTCCTCTCTTGTTAGTGAAATTAACCATGCTGCCAGCTATCATACCAATAATATCACATTTATGCGATACGCCGCTTAAATAGCTGATAGCAATAGCTGGTTTTAAATTGCTAAATCCCTGAAAGTTGCTATTGCCTTCAATATTCTTAAAGTCATTAAAGCCGACATGAATACCCAATGCCGCGGGTTGAAATTTCGAATTTAACTGCGCGCCGGACTGGAAAAAAAAGAGTGACATAAAAACAACTGAACTTGTCCGAAAAAACATTTTTGTTAAAGATTTCGACTATTCAAAAATATAGTAAAATAGTGCTTTAAAATCAATATTCAGCCCAGGTGATTCTGTAGAAAATTATCTTTGCATAGCATAAATTACAAAGTCTGCTAAAATAAAAAACCAGCAAACCTTGCTGGCTTTGGTTCTTTTGTTTTGCAGGTTTCCGCTGGCTGTTTGTACACTTTACTCCATTACATACATGGCATACCAACAACGGCTGGGAAAAAATTTCCAATCAGTTATACGACAATTATGCTAGTTTTAGATTTAATCCAATATGATTCATAAAATTTATCGTCATCATATAATATGAAAATATTATTACCAGAAAAATTCATAGCCAAAGTTCCATTTTCAGATGCTTTAATTTCATTGATAAAATGACCAATCAAATTACAAATCAGCGATGCTGAAGTACTATAGTTTTCGATAATCTGTAAATTATCGCCATCAAAAGAAAATGCACATTTACTAGTTAAGGTAATGCTCAAATTGTCATCAAAATTCATTATCATTTCGTTTTCTCCAAAACATATTTGGAGCAGTTGCCTCTGTATCAGAAAATTTAAATCAATATTATTGGGTAATCCATACATAATTTACGGTTTTTTTGTCGGTGGATATTCTACATGTGTTTCGGCTCGAGCTTGTGGTTTGACACATTGGATGGTGGTCGTCCTGTTGAAGGGTTAACAGGTTGGCCATTCGAATTGATCTGTTTCCAATATCCGTTGGGATATTGTTTTGTTGGATCCGGTATCGATCGAATAACATGACCTTCTAGCAGCACCGTGCGAAGCATTTGTGCAAGATTTATTGGCACCATGAAAATAGATGTAGAGAAAATTCATTAAAAAATATTTTTTATTCTATGTCAATATGCTTTTGCCCAAGTAAAGAATCTACTTTCCTGATAAATTCATCTTCAAATAGTTTTGTAAATTTTTTTTTGAGACCAAACTTATACCAAGGGAACCCTCCATTACCTTCACTACCCCCATTTCCGTTTTTATCGTATGCATAAGCAATTGATATAAATGAATTTTTTGAAGTATCCCAATATTCCTTATCACCCCCATATCTAAAAGTATAAGTGTTGGAAATAGACCTTTCAGTAATTACTATTGTTATATAAGTTTGTCCGTCATTATAATAATCATTTTTTGTACTATCGTTCCAATCCTTAGCTGTGTCGCGCTGAATATTTTTATTATTTCTAAGGATTTCATTTATTCCATTCTCAAGATGAGATTTGGAAATTATATATTGATAGCTTTTTATTGATCCGTGAGTGCCTGCGGTTAAACAACCGTAAAACCCTAAACTTAAGTTCAAAAACACAACAATGAGCAATTTATTTATCATATATTTTTTTGAAGTAAATTAAAATACAACTGGAGGCGAATATGTTTTTCTATTTTTACCCTGTTCGGCAATTTTAAATAGTTTCTTTCCAAACTTTGCCGCATCTGCTGCTTCCTTTCTTACAGGTTTACCTGTCACGTCATCTTTTTCCTTTTTATCATATTTTTGTATTGTTTTGTCAGCCCTTTTTATATAATCATTATTAGCTTTTGAACTTCTCGGATCTACAACACCTTCATATCCTTGTAAACCTCCTGGTACGGCATTGTCAAAATCTAAGTCATGTTGTTTAGCATTTGCATCAGTTTCGTTAATTGGTTTTAGAGAATAATCGTCATGAACGTCTTTATAATTTTTCCCTACTATTGGTAATTTCGGATTATTCCCTCCCTGATATATTCCATAATTATTTTTTTCAAAATGTCCTTCTGGAGCTTCCCCACTTTTTATAATATAATACTCAACTCCCGGACCTTGGGTACCATTCTTTTTTAACTCGTAATCAGTGGTAGTAACGATTTTTGTAACCTTACTATTACGATCCACATAAATTCTAAATGTAGCATATTCCAAACCATCTCTATCTATACCATCTATAGGCCTATTACTTGCAAACTGATACGGTGTCAGTTCAGGGTATTTTTTTGTAATTGGATCTACACTTAAAAACCTACCCAGCCTCGGGTCATAAATCCGCATACCGTAATCCTGCTGATTTCCTTCACCTTTTACCTCATTATCATTTTCTTTACCATTAAACCCGTATCTATAATTCCCTACAGAATTAAAGTGTCGTCCACTCATTGCCATACCAAAAGGGTGATAGTCAGTAGCCGACGTAATATCGGAAATAAAACTATTTACTGTAATGCCATTGGTGCTAACACCAGATTTTCTATCAGATAATGTTACCAACACATTTCCCAGGTGATTACTTAACTCATAATTCTTAAAGCCTCTCTGGGAACCCGCTATATTGCCTGGTATATAACTTGTCTTTACGTCTATGTTCTTGTTTGAAATACCTATCCGGCTGGAGCCGTACAAATTTACTTCGATTTGCTTCAAAGTATAGCTGGTCAATGTAGCCCCAGTTCCAGCACTTTTATATGTACTCATTACATTACCCGTCGCATCCCTGTTGTACCATGTATAAGTAATATTACCGCTATTATCAGTTACCTGTTTACTAATGCGGTTACCACCGGCATCGTAAGTGTATTTAATATCTGTTACCGGATTTCCACTACTAGCTGTCTTTTGTATCTCCTTAATTTTTCCATACGCATTCCAGCTAATATTCGTTATGTGTTCTGAATCGTCTTTTATAAGATTGCCAATCGCATCATATCCATAATTATTGAGTGATTGATCATCAATATCTGTTGTATAATTACTGCTGTGAGAACTGCTGCCATTGATTTCATCGCGTACATAATTCAACTGGTTATTCAGCAATCTGCCGTTTACATCTCGGTTATATTTGTAGCTAAGACTATCCATCGTTAAATTAACGGTGCTGGTGCCATTTCTTAAGTATTGCAGAATATTACCGTTCCCGTCGTAGGCAATCCTTTCCTGGTAATCATTCAGGGGCGTTAACGCAGCGTAACTGTTTGTTGATTGGTTCAATCCATTGAATGCATTCATGCCTGTTAGCCTGTTCAACTGGTCATAAGTATATGCATATAGCATCGGGTTATTAAACTGGCCAATATTTACTGCCATTGAACTGATGTTTCCATTGTACAAGGGTTTATAACTACTGCCAAGATACGCACTGTATCCCGGAAATGGAATAGCAGAACTACTGATTTGTGTATAGTCCCCCGTAAAATAATTCAGGTTAAAACCAAATGCATCCTTTGCCACATAGCGGTTTATCCAGGTGGTGTCACCATCCCTTCCCATGTCATAGTTTGATTGCAGGCTGGTACTGTTTACCCCCTTAAGCCATCCCTGCACCGTATAAGCATAATCCAACCCTTGCACCTGCTGTTCCCCCATCACCGTTCTTGCCAACGGCCCATGTTTATAATACTGGTAGCGGGCATCTTTTTCCCAGACAATACTGTCAGAACTGGTTTCAGCTAACGTAAGCCGGTTTTCTGCGTCGTAAGCATATCGGTGGTAAAACTGATCTGCCTGGTTGGGCTGGTACGCTACTGCATTTACCTTGCCGCTGACCAAGTCAAACTGGTATATTATCTTTTTAAACCGGTTGCCATTTGCATTCATCACATTGGCTGTTGCACTTATATCACTTGCACCATAATCCTGCAGTAGTGTATCCACATTGCCCAAGGCATCGTAAGTAAAGAAACTACCCTGGTTGTATTGTGCCGGGTTGGCGCCATCCGTGTAAGTTATATAGCTGACCCGGTTTCTTAAATTTCTTTGAGTAGTTGGTTGTGGAGTAATACCGGTAAACCCCGCATACGCCAAATCATATACCGTCTGGCTGATCTGTTCTTTGCCAGTTGCAGAGACTGTCAACCAACTGCTGAGTATTGACTTGCTGCGGCTGATACTATCCGTCATCGGCGTACTGCCTGCGTTGGTTATTTGTCCTACTTCCGTTATCCGGCCAATATAATCATACTGCGTATAGCTGTATTGCTTACCCGCTTCGGGTATACTTACTGTAGCCTGCTTTTTGTTTTGTGAAAACACAAGTCTTCCCAACCTGTCGTACCAGAACCGGCTATCGCTGGCATCGGGTGTATTTTGGGTAATTACCTGGCCTAAAGTATTGTACCGGTAATTGGTTTTCAAGACGTGATCGGGTTTCAACATAGAATTATTATTTCTGGCAACAGTAACTGAATCCGACCAAGCCTGCGCCCAACCAAATTTTGTTACATCAACACCTGATGGTGGCACCGTACGTAAGAGTGATCCCGCCTGGTCATAGTAATACAGGGTATAATGGTATTCACTTACAGGATGAGTAACCGTAAAACTTTCATATTTATACGCCTGCATACACAGTGCTTTGTAACTGCTGTCAAAAACATTGTTGAGTGAATCTTTATACACATTATAGTATTCTTTGCCTGCACTAACTGCAAAAAAAGTAGAGTCTGTGCAATTGGTAATGGTATCCAGTGTAACTGGAGGCATCACCGCATCTGCACGCCCGCACAAAGTAGGACCAGCACCTGAAACGGCGCATGGGTTTAATGAACATACATCTGTTTGGGTGGTTGATACATTTATTCCTGCAACACTGATACCGGTATTACTGAAAGTAAGTGCAGTTGGTGTTATGGATAAATTATAAGTAGTAACAGTACCTGTTGAACCAGGATGATTCAATGAACTGTCAATGCAATATGATTTTCCCCAACGGTTAGTTTTAATAAATAATGCCCTGTTACCGTCTGCACCAACACCTGCATAACTGCTGTCTGCATTTTGTACCAACGCGTAGACTCCTTGATACGCAGTATTTTTTATCTGGTTTGTCCAGCTGATATTGCCAAGCGCATCAGCTTTATAAATTAACACATCCCCTGTTGCGTCATACTTGTACTGTGATGTGACATATCCGCCGTCAACCGTCATTGTCGAATGCACTAGGCCATTGGTTCCATTAGAAGGCACTGTAAGAATCCTGTTTCTTAAAACCGAACCATTGCGGTCTAGTTCAATTGTGGCGGCGGATGTATTCCCACCGCTAAAATTATCCAAATTGGTAATGTCCAGATGAAAGCCGTCCTGTGTTTTTAAAATATAGCTAACATTATTGCTTTTACTGTTCAAATCGTATGATTTAGCCCAAATAATGTTGCCATTTGCCTTATTCATCTTCACAACAAGCGCGTCATAATAAGTATTAACCGGTGCACCACCGCCTACTTTTGTAAGTGAAGAGGAGTAGGAGAAGCCAGCCAAAATCAACGTGTCAGCATACTCAATAATACCACCCAGGTTGTCGCTATTGGTACCTCCAAATTTTTGAGCCCAGGTAACACCGCCAACGCTATCAAGCTTTAACACCTCCATATCTAATGAACTTGCTACATAGTTATGCAAGCCCACAACTGCATAACCACGTTCGGAGGTCTGAATAATATCATATCCAAGCTCTCCGTTAGCAGTACCCTGCGCGTAACCCTTGCTCCATGCAACATCGCCATTGGCTTTTAATTTTATTACGTATACTTCTCCCTTTGTCTGGTGGAATGACTTGGTGGTGCCAACAGCAATATATCCACTATCTGCCGTTTGCCTGATTACCGCAAAGTTATCATCCAGTGTTCCACCGTATGCTCTGGACCATTGGATATTGCCCTTATTGTCTGTTTTTATAACATAAGCATCTGTTCCTCCATTACCAAAGCTTGTTGTATTTCCTGCTAGTATATAACCGCCATCAATTGTTTGTTTAATATCGGACAACACATCTGCACCAGTTCCACCAAAGTCCTTTATAACAGTAAACCGTTTGCAGGTGTCCGCAAGGTTATTAATAGAATCCTGGGCAAGCCTTATGCTGCAATCTGCAGCAAACTGCATATAATTCTGGCAGCTTTTTACAAAGCCCAGTTGGTTATTCATGTATGCTGCATAAAAGCCGTTCTTTACTATTTGGGCGCTGTCAGCTACCAGTGAATCCACCACTGGTATAACACCAGGATACTGTATTTTAAATTTGTCGTTGGTTGATTTGAATACGGTACAGGTGATACAAACATCTCCCGTGTTACATTGCAATATGGCTGGTAATTGGATGGGAGTAACATTATAAGTACAATTAGTAACCCCATTAACAGAACACTGTGATAACAACGTATTCAGATCCGTAGATGACATAGTTGTATTGTATACCTGCTGGAGGTAGATTGAAAAGGATGCATAGCTTGATTTTACTCCCTGGTATTTATTATACAAGTCAAAGACGCGTGTGCAGGTACAACTATCCGGCCTTCCATATAAAGGAACACTGCTATACGCCACCTGGCTGCCGTAAGGTTTAGGTGCTGTAATAGAAAAGGCATTACAATATATATTGGTGATACTGTGTGCAGTGTTGTATGCCGCTATAACATCCTGAAAACTATTATAAGTATTGGTACTGTCAGGGGCAATAGTACTGGAACCATAAGGATGGGAGAAATCAGATCCTTTTTTGCATACAGCAATTAATCTTGGGATGATCACATTATTGATGCTGTCAGCAGGATAATTTGCACATGCGCCTGACAATTGCTGGAACCAATAAGTGGCATAAGAAGTACAGCTACTATTATACGAGACAGCGGCTGCATCTTTGGCTTTTTGTTTGGCGACGGTGGTATCTGAGGCAGTCGTTGGTGTGAATATATTATAGTTGGCAAGCGCCTGTTTGGCGTCTCCAAAATTAGGCTGACGATATTTTGCAATTAATGCTGCGGGGGTTGGCGTTGTTCCAGGACAACCTGTTCCAATTTGCATGGAGTCAATCAAGTGTCGTTTTGTATTCAAATACATTGAGCGGAAACTTCTCCAGCCCATATCCAGGTCTGCCGTACACATATAGGTACTGAAAGCACTGTCAATGATACTCTTACCGGTATAGCAGGAAGTTCCTTTTTGTGCACATTTCACCGTATTACTGGCGAGTGACCAAATATTGGTAGTCGCAGTGCCTGCACCATAAGCATTGGTACCGGTAGCCAAATAGCTTTTCATGGCATTTTGAAAAATAGTGGTGAAAGTTCCCGACAATATGGTAGTTGTTGGGTCGGCTACAGCTCCACCAGTTCCATTGAACCGCGTATATTGAGCGCCTGTTATACCCAATGGGTTCAGGTATCCTTTAGCCAGCGCACTTGCATAGGTGTCAGTATTTTCATAATCACGATCCCATTTGGTGCTGGCACTTAATAATTGCAACTGCTGCAGTTTGCAATATTCAGGATGTTTTGGCAACACGGTTTTAGCCCAGCTTGCTTTAAATTTTGCACTGAATGCAGCAGGGCTTAATTTTTCCGGCGTTACCATTGTACCGGTACTTTCATCGTACAGTGTATCCAATTTTCCATTTTCATCTACGTATCCCGAAACAAGCGTATAGGCTGGTGCTGTTAACGTTACACCGTTTATATCGAACTTCGTATAAAAAATGGAATAGATATCGATTGCACTACTGTCCGGATTCGCATACTGACCTGATGGCGCTGTTACATCATTCAGCATCGCGGTGTATACTTCGTCAGATTCACTCACCGTACTACATACAAGACTGCAATCAGTCTGCCCCTGAGTAAATGCTTGAAGGGCCTGATCACGATAGCTGCCTGAATCTGCTGGGCTGATACCAGCTTTTAACATATATTTTGGCCTGAAAGTCGTCCATGTTCCGAGGCTGTCCGTGCATGCCTGGCAGGTGGCACTGCAATTCGAAACCAGTGATTGTATTGATTTTTGCTCCGCGATAAAAGTAGCCTGCGTTTTACAGGTATTGTGTCTGGTAAAAATGCTGTCGCGATAGTAGTCCATAGACGAACGGCTCACAGACAACCGTTTGGTTATTTCATAATTACCTTCCTGCAAAAACTTGGTGAAACTAACTGAGAAAGCAGGCGCATTTGCACAAGTAGTATCAATGACAGAAAAATTATGAATGACCGTATCAAACGCGTGGCCACCCAATTTCTGGTTATTGCAGTCATCAGTAATCGTTATCTCCAGGTCATACAAACAATCATAACAGATCGGCGTAGCGCTGCAATCATTTTTTGTGAGTGATTGGGGATTGAGGCTATAAGTAAATGTATTGTTTCCTGCGAGCGGTACCAACAGGCTTTTACTGCTTTCCATGACCAGATCCCTGATAACATTACTTGCCTGGTTAGCCAGTGTATCTGTTACCTGACGGGTATTCCTGGATTTGAGACTATCCAATTTTATGCTATCCGGCAATACGCCTGCGAGCGCTGTGGCAATGGTTCGCCCGTGCATATCTGTATAACTTACACTGTACTGCCCGTTTGCATCACGCACCATTGTTTTAAAATAGTGCGTCATATCGCCTGCATCAGTCCCAAACAATGCGTCTAAATCTTTTTGATCGGCTGAACCATAATAATATTTTGTTTCATGACCGCTGGCAATGCGGTAATTTGGACCCACGCCACCCTGGCTGCTGATGCGTCCGGTATTATCCGGTGTGTATACAGTTTCCGTATATGGATAACCGCCAGCATCCGGAATAAACTGCTGATACCCAGAATCCCTGAATGGATTATTAATGGAATAATAACGCGAAGCACCACTGTCGATGCTCATGGCCGCACCGCTGGACGTGCAATAATAAGAAGAATCGGGAATCTCGTCAAAATGCGTCTGATCGTATGCCACCCCATTTAAACCGGTATTGAAATTTTTTGAATACCCAACAATTGTATTTAATGTTGGGGCGGGTAATATTTGTATTACCGGTCTACCCTGGTAATCATAAATACTTTCCGCGACTACCGTCGTGTTGGTGGTGTTGTCTTTTGTTACCGTCTGCCTGCTACGCAGGCTACCATCATAATATTGGACAACGACTTTACGTTTTCCTTCTTCTGCATAACTGATGGTTGATTGCCAGTTTAAATTTCGTTGATGCCCTATAAAACTAAACCTGCCTAAACCACCGGTGGAAACGTAGTCTGAACTCCAGTTTGCCTCCTTGCGTACATTATTATTTTCCTGTATTGGCCTGACCCGAAAAAACAATGTTCCAGAATCCGGATAGAATAAAGGAATATTGTATTGGGTCCCCGCAATGGTAACACGGCTGGCATTGTCAGCAAAAATAAGTGTTGGATCCGTCACCCCACCGGTTGAATAAGTACCCGCTGCCAATGCTGCCGTGTCAATATATGTCCACTCTAGATCATATTTATCCGCAGTAATAACATTTCCCCAGCTAACAGGCAACTCATCGGCTGCTGTACCATAGGACAAACTGCTGTGTGAAACTGATTGTATCGCATCATTGGTGCAGGAGAAAGTAAAAGCAGGATATGGTTGTAACTGGTTTTCCACCACCAGGGCATTCCACACATTCCAGGCAACATTTGTTGAGACCGACAGCACTTTTACTTCCACTTTGTACGCATCCTGAAAGTGATAGATGTTCCGGTTGGTATAAACGCTATCGGCCCTGTAATTGACAGTGAGCGATGTATCCGTTGTTACAGTAGACAAATCCGCTAACGTTGAAATAATTCTAAGCCTTACCGTGGCAGTAAAGGCAGACTGCAGGTAATAAACTGACGTCTCGTTGATTTTAAGGGTTACGTTATTTAAAACACGGTACGGTTTTACCAGTATACTATTATAGGCCCCGTTGAAAAACGCACTATCCATCACCATCGCCACCGAATCTGTTTGCAACTGGTTCAGGCTTCCATCAAGGACCTGTATAACCGGGACACCACGCCCAGCCTGTAACTGGATGGTCAGGAAGAAAAATAAAGCAAGGGGCATTAGTTTTAGTAGCAACTTTTTTTTCATGCGATCTGCTTTTTTATCTTACGGAACCATTTATAATCTGATAATTTGCGTATCGTCCAACCGGTTTGTATTGGTTACCCACCCGAATTAAATACTGGCCTTCACTAAAAACATTATCCAGGAATCCGCTCAACCCGTAATTACGGAATCTTACTTCCAGTATTCCATATTCATTCCGCTTATCAAACAGGGGCTTTACTGCCGGGTCATACATCTCAGAAGATTCAATAACCCCCACCATTTTAGTAATCAGATTGGTTATCGGGGTTATCGTATATTCTACTTTCTTAAACATAAAGCCAGGATTAAACACAATCGCTATTTTTTGCAGTGGACCCACAGTGGTAAGTGTCGCGCTACTGTATTGGTTCATCAGCATTACACTGTCAATCATTGCCAGGGGATTGCCAGATTGTATATTGGCAGGACTGTTGACATAAATTATTTTGTCTTCATTAAAAATGCTGATATTGATACTGTCATTTCCAATAAATTCAGTACTGTCAATTTTATAATTATACCTGTTCCCGTTTATTTTAAAACTTCCACTGAGAGAATCAAGGTAAGTATTGGGCCTGCTTTCGGTTGAATACAAATAGTTGACATCGAAACTTAAACGATTGGCGGACTTGTAGGCAGCAGCGATGTCTGCCAGTTTTTTAATAGCAGGATTGTTTTGGTCAACCTGACCCTGGATGATCGGGGTGAACAGTAATACCTGCAACAAAGGGACGATAAAACGGCACAGCAACTTGCCGGATGTGGAAGAAAATAGGTTGTATCTCATAAATAAAATTTCTACTGTTTAATTAGTGCGCTCCTTGTTTCTTTGATGGTTTGAATGCCTTTTTCCGTTTCTTTTTTAACCCTTACCAACGTGCCGTCATCATCATATTCATAATAAGTGGCATAGTTGTTCTCATCCAATTCCGCCATCAGCCGCAGGTTTACCGGGTTATAAACAAAGGATTTCATATTCGCATTGAAAGGCTGTATGCGTAGGTCATCGAAATAAGCGGCCACTGCCCCGGTCGCCTGGAATGTTACCTGCATTTGTGGTTCGCTCTCCGGAATGGTGAAAACGCCTTCATACCGCTGCCATCCTTCTATAATTGCTCCCGATGGGAAAAATTCAACAAATGAATTGTTGGCACCACCGTTAAAGGAGACGCTGATTTTATCGTTGGTATACGAAACACAATTACAATCCTGGGCTTCTTTTACCCACACGCCAATCATCATCTGTTTTCCTTTAAATGGAGAGAACGATGGTAAAAGAAAAGTACTGTCCGCTTTTACACTGGAAAGTACCGACGCAACCGAACACGCGTCTGATGCTGTGGTAATTGTCAGTGCAGAATGTGTGGTATCGGCCGATACTGTGGTTAAAACAAAGCCCACACTTACGCTTTCACCGGCATCTAATTTGATACTGCTTTTACCTGAGTGTTTCTGAATTGTACTCAATTTGCTGCTGTAAATACTGTAATCAATATGACGCGTGCCAGGACAGCTTGTATCACACAGACGGGTAGCGAAACCATAGTCTTCAAACCCTTCAAAAACACTTTCCCGGTATTGACTATTCTGAATAACAGCAGTGGGCATTGTTTCACTGTATCCATACAACGCTGCATTGTACCTTCCCAGCGGATCTTTATTTTCCAGTTCAAACCCTTTTTTATTAAAAATCGTAGACTTGCTGTTCCATACCCAGCGGCTGGTATCATAATGTGGCTGTATGCCACTTGCCTGGAAACTCCAGAAGCCTGCAAAACTATTTATGACACCATTTTTGCGCGTATTGATTTCAGCATTGGGATCTATTTCTTTCCTGTTTGCATAATATACGTATGCTTTTTCAGGCCGCCAGTTGCCGAGTACACCCGTAGTATAAGGATTGAAAGAAGTGTCTTTGACAATACTTAGGCATGTACCACTTACAATTGTATCAATTTGCCGCGTAATAATGCTGCGGCATACCAGTGCTCCCGTATCATTTTTTGCAATTTTATAATTTATTGGGCAACTATAGGCCCCAGGGTAGCTTTGACCAACAATATCTTTGGTAGAAAATACGAGGTTAAGGTCGGCATAGCTGGTCGCAAACCGCAATGCATTTTCTGTATTATCATATATTTCAACACCAAAACCTGTAGCCACCGAACCATCATCCTGTCCGTCTATCTTAAAGGAATGGAGACCAGCAGTCAGATACTTTGGAAAAATATGCCAGATTTTAAAATTCTCTGCGTTTGACGCGCTTGCATCTTGTCTGAAAAGTGTACCGTCAATGGTTATACGAATCAGGTTATCTGCTCCCATTCCAAGAATATTAGTTGGCTTCCCTTTTAATGATAGTGGCAGATTGGTTTTTATTCCTGAGCCAGACCCTATCCGGATTTATTTTGACAGCGCTTATGGTAACTATAAACATATCAAGGAGAAAAGGCAACCGCTGTTAAACCATTTTAAGGGAGTGAAAATGAATGAAGATTATTTGATGGATTTGTACGGTTATTATGGCGCGGTCAACAGTTTTATTATTTTATTATTCACTTCAATTGAAGCCTTTATCAATTACAATATCCCAAATAAGTATGAATACATAGTAAAAACAGAAAAGAAAACGGAGACGTATGACAAATCACAGGTCATGTACCTGCCATTCAAAATTAAAATTACGATCATACTCAAAGAGATTTTCAAAAAGGATTTTTCACAATCCTATGCGTTGAAATACCAGCATATTACGAACCTTAAAATAATGCGGGATGATATTGTTCACCTGAAGCCAGAAAAAGGAACGGGCACTCCATTTGCTTATGTTTTTAAAAAAGGGCTAAACTTTAAGTTTGAGGAAACTATTGATGCTGTTATGGATTTCATGAATTTTTACGAGCCCGGCTTTATAAATTATTGCCCATGTACAAAAGAGTTTTAGGATGCCGCATAAATAAATGCAATTTATTTAATTGTTGAACAAAAAACCGACATAAGCCAGCTCATTTTCTTTTACGATAAGTTTGACTTTAGTAATAGAAAATAGAGCACATAATGACAGTTCATTAGAATTGAATGGACTTAATAAATACTTCCGTTTGCCAACTGATCTCCCGTTAATTTTACAGTGAAAAAGCAATTTGTACCTTGGTGATATCAATATTTCACAGAAAAGTGAGGCAGGATGGCGTACAAACTGGAATATCTTGATCAACTGGTAAAGGCTACTACGGCAGGTGGTAAGCCAACGGAATTCACATTATCCGAAATGGATAGGGTACAAATTCTTCATGAGACATTGCAGGAAACAGAGAAAATCAAGGTATTACTGGTACAATACAAATGCATTGGTCCCGGAATGGCTACAGTCTCCTCGTCTATTGCATCCAGCAGATCATCCGGTTTCTCAACAAACGGGTCATACCGGTCTTCGATAGTATGTGCCTTTGATAAGCGCCTTATATGTCTTTAAAATGTCACCATTTTTAAAATAAAAGTGACATATAATGTATAAAAATGTCGGCTTTCTGCGTAAATTTGGGACAATGGAAAAAGCCCATACACATATAGAACATTCAATAGCAAGGAAAAAAAAGGGGGAATTGATATTCCCTACTGATTTCAGGGGCCAGGGAACAGCAGCTGCCATAAAAAAAGCGCTTTCGCGGCTAACACAGCAGGGAAAGCTGAAGCGGCTCTCCCACGGCATCTATTATGTACCAAAAGTGGACCCGGTGTTCGGAGAAATATACCCTTCTCCTGCAGCAGTGGCAGCAATCATTGCCAAAAAGGAAAAGGTAAGCATCCGGCCTGCCGGTGCATATGCCCTAAATCAGTTAGGGTTAAGCACCCAGGTGCCCACCAAACTGGTGTACCTGACAGATGGCGTACCCAGGCAATTGAAAATAGGAAAAGTGATCGTTCAATTCAAATCCACTACGCAGAAGAAATTAGCTGCCAGGGGAGACTTGAGCGGGCTAATCATCCAGGCACTGGAAGAACTGGATACCCGCAATATGAACCCGGAAACGGAAAAACGGATAATGGAGCTACTACTCAAAGAAGACCCAAAGAAATTACAGCACGATATGAAACTGGCACCGGCCCGGATTCATGATTACATCCTGAACCTTTTAAAACAGTCCAAATGATTGGCTGGCTTCAATTGACAGACGGGCAGCGAAGGACCAGCCTGGCGCAGGCCTCGGCCATCAGCGGCATTACAGAAAAAGCCATTGAAAAGGACTTGTGGGTAACGCTCACCCTGAAGGCACTATTTGGGACGGTCTACGCAAAGCACCTCATTTTCAAAGGGGGTACTTCCTTAAGTAAAGGATGGAAATTAATAGAGCGTTTTTCCGAAGACATTGACATCGCCCTGGAACCGGAGGCATTCGGCAGGGATTATAAAAAAGACCCCAGCCATACCTATGTCAAAACGCTGAAAAAAGAAGGTTGCTTATTTACCAGTACCATATTGAAGGAAGCATTGGAAAAGCAATTTGGCGTATTGGGTATACCAGTGGGAATGATTATAGTGG
The DNA here is from genome assembly GCA_039916545.1 of Ferruginibacter sp. GTDB lineage: Bacteria > Bacteroidota > Bacteroidia > Chitinophagales > Chitinophagaceae > Ferruginibacter. The sequence goes on along the minus strand of JBDSLD010000075.1, from coordinate 37,581 downwards.
TCGCAGCCGAAGTCCCGGTAACCATTCCCGACAGGGATCCGCAAACATTATTCATCCAATATCCATCCTTATACCCTCCGAACCCTTACCTGGCAGATGAAGTCAAAGTGGAGTTCAGTGTACGGTCCCTGAAAGAGCCCTTTGCGGATGTTGCCATTCAATCTATTTTGTGGGAAGTGTTTCCGAATAAATTATATGAAGAAATTCCCTTTGACGTAACAGCCGTTAACCCCAGAAAGACGCTCTTGGAAAAAGCGTTCCTATTGCATGAAAAATTACTGACCACTACGCCAGAAAAAATGCAGGGAGAACGGCAGTCACGGCATTTGTATGACCTGGTTAAAATGATGCACACACCCGCAGGTAATGACGCTTTAACCGATATCGGCTTTTATGCAACGTTACCGATCGCCAACTTTTTCTCTTCCCTCCAGAAATACTAAATTATCCTATACGGCCTGTACCACCCTGTACCGTATAGGCATAATCCAGCACCAGAACCGGCTGTCACTGGCATCAGGCGTATTTTGAGTAATCACCTGTCCCAGCGTATTGTACCGGTAATTCGTTTTCAAAACGTGATCTGGTTTTAAAACCGCATTGTTATTCCTTTCCAGGGCCAAAAATATGACCAGGCCTGGGCCCATCCGAATTTTGATACGTCCACCCCTGACGGTGGAACGGTTCTTATTAAATAACCAGCCTGGTCATAATAATACAATGTGTGTTGGTATTCGCGGCGGCATGAGTTACTGTGAAGCTTCCATATTTGTACCACCGCTTGGCTTTCTCAAAATCCAGTTGAAGATGCTGTTAACATTACAGCAAAACTGATACAGCCGGAATAAATCATGCCTATTCGTCATATAAGGCATTTAAATTTATGAAATTCTTCAGCGGACAAAATATTCAGTTGAAATAGGCAATTTTGCTAAAATTGAGAAGGAGATTTCTTTAGTATATATTCAATAGAAAGGCCGATATAGGAGCCTGTGACTCCATATCGGCCTTGGTGCTCTGGTTGACTTCCAACATTAAAATGATATTCGCCATCTACGAATTTGGTTGGACAATAATTGACTTTTAACCCTGCTTGAAAAGCATTTTTCTTTAGTAACCACCGATGCCCAGCAAGCAACTGAAAACCAAACCATATTTTGCCATGATTATTGTTGCTTTGATAGCGGTCTAGAAAGGGCTTTGGTCCTCCGTTTGGATAATAAATCTCGTAACTTGTTTGCTCCGGCTGCTGTACAGAAAATAATAAACTACCTCCAGCCCGTATTAACCATTCATTGTCTTTTCGATCATTAAATACTCTTTCCAGTTCGACAGGCACTCGAAAATTAATAATATTCATTTCCCGCGAGGCAGCGCCGTTGGTAGATATATTCGCTTCCGTTGGGGGATTAAACATGTCTTTGGGAATATTGTAGTCAAAATTAAAGCCCAAGAAGTTCAATCCACCTCCCACTATTAATGCATAGTTTCCCTCGAATCGATAATTATAATTTATCAAGATTTCACCCCCGAACTGGGAAGCTGTCTTAACATGATAGATATCTTTATCGCCTGTCACAGTGGCTCTTGTCACTATTGCAGGTGTAAGAGAAAGACCCCAACAACGCGATGGTCCCAAATACTCTTTATTCGTTCCGAGCCTTTGTGCATTCAAATTTTGCACTAGCAAAAGCAAACACCACAGATACGCCACTTTCATAAGATACTTATTGTAGTATTAATGTTGCCGTAGCAACATTCAGCGCCTCGAATGAAGAACCTAACTGGTTAGCCTCTGTTTTCCAGATGATACCAGGTTGGTGTCTGGCGACTTTTAACGACTTACGATTCTTGAATCCAGACGGCGATGGATTTCTGTCTGCAAAAGTAAAGGATTGAATGCAATGGTTATCATAAATTGTACCTGTACACCCTACTGCCAATTTCATTCTGGATCTCTTGAACTTTCCGCTGCTTTGCTTTTTGTAAGATACTACTTTCCCCTTTGCGCCACTTCTAACCCACCACGAATTAATGGCTACTTTCAACTTGAACATTCTGGAACCATCTGGAAGTGGATAAAAAACATGTTTTCTTCTATTGGTGAAGCAAGGTAGCGAAGACAAAGTAGAAGCAGCGCTTCCCGTTCTCAAACTGGCGGTACTTGCCATGCGGGCACCTACATCATTTGTCCCAGCATCGCCAAAAATATAAGTTGTTGTTCCAACGATCAATTTATTGTTTGCATTGGAAACAACGTTTTCTGCATCATCGAATGTTTGATCAACGCTATCAGGGTCTATCCCTGTCATGTTATTAGTCAGCCAGATGTTTTCGATCCCTTCTAACTGCGACCGTTTGGAAGTATAGCTGGGGAAGAGACCCTCGAATTGCCTCATGGAATAAAATTCATCGAAGCTTGTAATCGCATCAACACTATCAAGTTGATCTGACGTGAGACTGCTATATTGGTTCTCGTAGTTGGCATTATATGTTTCATAGCTAGCGTCCAATGTATCCAGGACACGCGACAAATCTGATTCCGAATTAAAACGAATCAAGCCTGTTGATTGATAGTATGTCAAAGAGACACCGGCGAAGCTTCTAATTACTGATGAAGGTGCAGTACAGGCGATTGAAACATTATATGAGTCGCTTGTACCGGAAACAGAGGTTTCTACACGCATCGTATAAGTACCTGAGCCAGTTTTTGTGAAATACAAAATACCGCTTGTGGGGGAATTTAAAGACATGCCCCAAGGGCCATTGTAAGTAGCATAACCCATCCACGGCGAATTTGCCACAACAGTACCTGTTGTATCATATATCGTGAATCGATTTGGTACATCGTAAGCTGTCAAACTAACATTTATCGATGAACCTTCGACGGTACCTGTCAAGTTGATTGTATCAATTGGATAAGTGTAATAGCCACTTCAGCCGTATGAATTACTGAAGTTACCGCCACAAGCAGTAGATCGAGCTGATGAATTATCGGCTACTCTGCCGCCAGAAGATGTTCCATTTATTATTGGATATTCAGGTGTTTTACTGCGTGAGCCCGAGCTACTGATTTTACTTGGAATGAAATTAAGGACTGAATCATTAGAATAGCTCAATGACGATATACCTTGTGATTCGTCTGACTCATTTGAGCGTTTAGTGCAATTAAACAAAGTAGCGGAAAAGCAAATAAAAACGACAAGGGATGCAATAAAATTTTTCTTCATATAGGCAAAGTTTTAGTTAGAAAATAAAAATAGGCTAATAAACAACTTCTCTCATTTTTATATCGACAATTTTATGATTACTCTTTTTTAAGTGCAAATACCTAGACGTGTATAAAAAGATCAGCTCCCAAGCGACAAACCTCGTGTCGCTCATTTTAAAGCTTTTCTGAAAAATTCGGATATTGATCTTGTAGATATTAGCCCTACTCTGTTGAAGCAATTCGCCACATATTAAAAGATACCCGAAAAATCTCTGAACGCTTGATCATAAATAAAATGGTTATTATCCGGTCTATTTTAACCAGGCCATTAAAGCCAAGCAGTAAACACTAAATAATGTTCTTTTGGTAACGGCAAGTATAAAATCAAGTTGCGGATTCGCTAAAAATTGGACTGACCCCAATAAAACTTGCGATATTTGAACAACAAAGGTTAATAGAAATGACTGGCAATCGAAATGAACCTCGATTTACAATAGAGAAGAAAAATTATTTGCCGTTATTGGATTCGAACAACACGTCCATAGTGATTGATTTCTCGACCAATTTTCTTTCATATTCATTTCTTACCACCCCGAAACTTGCCACCAGCACGAGGTGCAATTGCTTTTTGGTATCGGTCTGATCCCTGAATACGTTTATCTTATTTTGCAGATTGGCCGCGTATGATTTATCAATGGTAAATAATTTGGCGGAGTATTTCATTTCGCAAAGGTTGATAACAAAGTCCTTCCGGTCAATCACCAAATCTATCTGGGTGCCGGTTGCGCCCTCAGGATGGTATCGCCACGCGGAAATTTCATCGTACCCGTTTATATTTAGTACCCTGTTCAGCTGTTCTATACGTTTCAGGCATATCCTTTCAAAGGCAATGCCGCTCCAGCTTTTCCAGGAAGGGTTTTCAGACAAGCGGTTCCAGCTGCCGGGGCTTGTGGCCCGGTTGCCGGCAATAAACTTCAGGTAGAAGTAGGAATATTCATCTGACAGCTTGTAAATGGAATCCCGGTTTAGGTGACTGTAAGGGTGCCATTGGGTAATAAATCGCGATTGATGCAGTTCGTCCATTATTTCGGTGGTAGTCCCCCCGGAAGACAATTTTGTTTTGTGTACCATTTCATTCCGGGTAAGTCCGCTGCCAGCGGCAGCCAGTGATTTTATCACCGCAAGGTGCCTGGAGTCATCTCCAAACAGGGATTTAAAAAGTTGGTTAAATTCATCCCGGAGAAACCCGTCTTTACTGAAGCAAACCCTGTCAATGACCTGTGCGGCGCTTTCAGCCTTTCCGATTTCTTTCAGGTATTTGGGAATGCCGCCCATCACCATGTAAAGTTGCAATAACTGGAAACGGTCAAACCGGAGGTTCCTGGACCGGAGGTACAATTCTGTTTGATGGAGGGTAAACGGCATCAGTCGCAGCCTGCGCGTAATCCGGTTGTGCAGGCCGCCCTTGTTATTGATGATATGCTGGATCATCCATGCCGCAGCCGAGCCGCAGATGACCACTTTTATATGCCCCTGCTTCGATGCCCAACTGTTCCAGAAATATTCAAAGGCTGACAAAAAACCAGATTTCTGGGTACAGATCCAGGGAAACTCATCGAAAAAAAGCACGGTTTTTTTCTTTTTGGGCTGTGCCTCCACAAAAGACACGAGAATTTGCAAAACTTCGGACCAGTTAGCGGGTTTAGCAAGTGGGGCGGGGCTTTGCATGGCTAGCTGCAGGGCGGATGTAAAATGCTGCAGATGATCGTTCATGTTCCCATCGCTGGTGCCTGAAAATTCAAACAACAATTGCTTTTCAAAAACCTGCCGTACCAGGAAGGTTTTACCCACCCGGCGCCTGCCGTACACAGCAATCAGCTCCGGCTCTGAAGATTCCAATGCATCCAGTAACAATTTCTTTTCTTCCTTTCGCCCAATGACTGCATTCATACCCATGATTGAAAGGCAAAGGCAGAAAAAAGGAGATATGGCTGAGTTTAATTTTTTATACTTAGCCATATCTCCTCTTCAACAAAGCAGGTACGGCTGAGTTTATCATTTTATACCCGGCCACAAAGGATTACCAGGAAGTAAGCGGGGCCCTGGCATTGCAGGGTATGCGCATGGAGAAACAACGGTATGATGGCAGGGCCAGCAGGAGCCACCCACACAAAAAGGCTGAAACTTCCAGCAAGAAAAATACTTCCGTTTGCCAATACAATACTTCCGTTTGCCAAACGATTGGCTGCTAATTTTACAGTGCGTAAGATACCCGGTACCTATGAGATCAATATTTCCCGGATAAATGAGGCAGGCATGGCGTACAAACTGGAATTTCTTGACCAACTGGTAAAAGCGGCGGCTCCCGGCAGTCAGCCCACGGATTTTTCATTATCTGAAATTGATATCACCAGAATCCTGCATGAAGCACTCGAAGAAACAGATAAAATCAAGGTGCAGTTGGTACAGGATGTGTTCAATTTTACCAAGGAAAAGGAAATAGAAGTGTATATTAAAAACTACCAGTTGGGCTGTACTCATTTACTGGACAGGCTCTATCAGCAGGAACAGTTATTGCAAAGAACAGATGCCATTGTAACAAACTTCTATAAAAGTTTTTACCAATCCATCCTCTCCCTGTTGTCTTTTATCGAGGAAAGATTTTCCAAATATTTTGATCGTTTGGAAAAAGTGCCAGACGTGTACCTAGCCCTGACTAAGCAAGAGATGCGGCAAAAGCAGGAACAGCTCAAAACGATACTGCAAGCGCTGCAGGAAGAATTTGTTACAGCCAGGTTGCTGGAGAAACTGTATGCTTTTGGGGACGATACGTCAAATTACACGGCCACTTACAGAGAGATCATGTTTTATAAGGAGCTGGTGAAAGAATTACAGGACGTTTCGCAATGGAAAAAACAGGCAACTATTTATTCAGGGTTACAGCAATTGCTGGTCTACCTGAATTACAACGCCAAAGAATTCATCAATGAAATGGTCAACAAGATTGCTGCTGAATTACAGGGGCTGGACGATCTGAATGACAGGATTGATAAACTATTACTGTATTCCAAAACGCTCAATCAGTTACAGCTCAAGCCAGACAGTGCTTTGTTTTTTCGCCATCCCAGTGTAAAGGTGCAGTTGAGCACCTGGTTTTCCGAAGAGCTGGCTTACCTGGAACATATACTGGGTGGTCTCCAGGTTAAGCAAAAAACAGATCAATCAAGTATAGCAAAGCAAAAGATAGTATGCAAGGTGCCTGTGGATCAGCTGGGCATTTTTTTCAGGGCTGTCAGTGATCTGCATTTGATTGCAACGCCATCACAAAAAGCATTGTTTGAACAAATCGCGCCCTGGCTTTCAACAACACATCGTACGATACTATCTCCTGATAGTATGCGATCCAAATCCTATTCCCCCGAGAAAAAAGATATCGAAGCTGTAAAAGATATCCTGATGCAATTATTCAGGCAGGCGGGAAAATACTAACATTTCATTCTTTGACCAGCGAAAGCAACATATTGTTACCAAGATAGTTTAATAATTCATTTAACAGGTGCTGGTTAAATCCAGTAAAGGCAAACCATTCTTCCATTGGAGAATCAAGTAATTCTTTTAAACAGGTTAGTCGGTTAATTTCAAAGAGATGGGCAAGAGAAAGACTGATACCCAAGTCATGGACATCTTTGATTAAGATTTCGGCAGGCGCATTTTCCATAAATATGCAAAGGGGGTTGGTTGATGAATATAAGGGCCTGAATAGAATTGCCAATTTAAAATTATTTATTTATACAGCCATCTATTTAGCAAAAGTAATACTCACATAAAGAAAAAGTCATGAATTACGGTACCATAAAAATGCCAAATAAAGTTTTTTTCAACATCAAAGCTTTGTCCCTGAAGGGGTTGAAAAGGGTACAGGGACCGCTGGACTTGAAAAGGGGTATTCATTGATCGTTTATTTGTAAAACAATGACCATTTAAAAACCAATTGTATGCTAAAAAATATCTCCTGGCAAAATTTCGTGGTGCTGATTGTTTGGTTACTTATTGCATGGTATTGTTTTGTTGGTATAGTATACTATGCCAAAGACATAAAAAAAATACTGAGGTTTAAAAGCATCCCGTTTAATCCGAAACAAAACAATAGTATTGATGACATCACCGATAATGTCACAGATAGTTTTGCAAGGTCAAAAAATCTACGGGATGACATTGCAATGATCTTGCAAAAGGCAACTCAATATAAATTTCCTAAAGAAAAATTGGTGATTGCGCTGCAACTCAGTGTGCGTGCATATCCGGACTTGCATCAATCGGCATTCCAGGTTGCCATCAATCATTATATTTCTCAGGAAAGTGAAAAACAATGCTCCACGTCTTTTAGTGATGAAGAATTACGTAGTATTTGGATGGGTTAAGCGTGGAGTATTGTTTTTTCTTTTTAGCAATTAATTATCCGAAGGTAAATGGCCCGGCGACTAAACTGATTTAAAAAAGTGTGTATGAAACCTGTGTGTATTGTAATACTATCCATTATGCTTTTAGTAAGTAGCTGCAAAAAAGAATCATTGATTACAGAAGATAACAACAACACTCCTTCTTCTTTGCTGCGGCTGAAACCCCGGTTCCCGCCTTTGCCAAGGCCTGTATTGCCGATGAGTATTTGCATTAATTCCTATGATGAATTAATACAATTATTAGGAAGCAGCCAGGTTACCGCTCAATCGGTCATTCTTTCTACCGGAGTTATTATGTGGCCTGGAATAGATCTGCAATCAATCAACTATGAAGCTGTACCACAAAATCAACCAAACTCATTGTTTGGATCGAGGCTCATTGTAGAATGGCGTTTCCCAGGCGGCAACTGGCAACTGAATATAAGTGATGTCTGGTCACTCGGATGTGTATACCAAGCTGCGGGTGAACCGCCTTATACAAATCTTATCAAAGGAGACAACATCATTCAGATTAATACTTGCTTTTTCTGGGGTACAGACTCGTTTACCGGAGAAAGGATTGAATATGTAGTCATTGATTAACCATGTTTTTATTTATAACAATTAAAGCAACGTGAAGTATGAAACAGCGAAGTATGCATTGTTTACAAGGCAAAAAATGGATGCTTTATGCATCAGCAATTCTTATGCTTTCAATTATTTCCATCAGTACAATGGCTCAGGATGGCAATGCGGGCATCAACGAAGCAAATACCAAAGTGAGGGGATATTTTGATTCAGGCACCAACCTGATGTACGCCGTAGGTGCGGTGGTCGGCCTTATTGGTGCAGTAAAAGTTTACCAGAAATGGAACAGCGGTGACCCGGATACCGGTAAAGTAGCAGCAGCCTGGTTTGGTTCATGTGTTTTCCTGGTAGTGGTAGCAACCGTAATCAAAAGCTTTTTCGGGGTATAAATTCAACTACAAATCGTCCAAAAAGAAAAATGCCCATATGGGCAAGGGCATTGTATTGCCCAAAGATACTATTATTCAACATCAACATTCAACCATTTGTCATGAAAAAAATATTCTACCTCCCAATAATATTGATTTTTCTATGTACGGCGTGTAAAAAAGAAGGTAATATCCCGCTGCCCGCCAGACCTGTTCCACAAGGCTACATCAAAGCCATACAAGTATACCTGCGGCTGCATGCCAGCGGTACTGACTATAATAGTTTCGACTTCCAGCATTACCGCCTGAGTAAGCAAAACAAATTTTGGTATTTCAGGGTGGCACTGAGCTATAAACCCTTGGCTACAGATTTTGTTTTGGTTAAAACGGATAGTCTTGGCAACGCAATGGATGGCAGGATTATTCATATCGTAAGAACCGCAAAGGATTCGGCTGCCATTGGGCAGAGAAAAAACACCGGGGATAATTATTACACCGGGGCGATTGATATAAGCGCTTTAAACAGAAACACTACCCTTCATTCTGCAATCACAAATGGATTTATCGAATTATTTCACCAGGAGATGTTTAAAAACAATACGAGAGAATCCAGTCTTCCTTATCCGTATGATGATTTGCCGGAGGTAATTGTTGTAGGGTACCGTAATGTAGCAAATGAAGGCAGTAATTTTTCTTTTGCTGATTACATGATGCTTCAAAATTTATTTAATACCGGAACTAGCAGTGGCGGAGGCAGCCCCAGTGGTGATTATAGCGGTAGTACTACTGGCGGGTCCAGTGATCCTGTTATATACGTCTATTCCGGTGGCTATACCCCCAATAGTAATGATTACACCAGCGGCAACAATACCACGCCAACAGAAAATACAGTACCAAATGACTTACCCGATATAGCTGTGAGCCCTGACAACAGCTTCCTCCGTCCACAGGTTGATATTGAGGCGTGGATGAAATGCTTTACCGATATACCGGATCAGGGTGCTACATGCAGCATTACCTTATTGGGAGATCTACCCGTAAATACTAATCCCGGCATAGGCCTGAATATATGGAGCGGCAATACAGGCCACTGCTTCCTGCAACTGACCAAAACCAACGGAACGCAATCGGTTACCCAAATAATCGGCTTTACCGCGGAAAATCCATTTCAGGCAATCGTTAATACCGACGCATTTGTAGCGGGAAAAACAGTCGATAATGCTGGTCACAAGTACAACTGTTCTATTACAATGGACTTAACCAGTTATGGATTTAATACTGTCATCGATAAGATGAAAACCCTTTCGTCTTCGATGCCTTACAGTGTTGTGAATTACGATTGCCTCGATTATGGCCTGGAAGTCTTCAACTCAGTGAGGCCGGCCAACCCCCTGGTCATTCCAAAAGTATATGGCGTGAACGATCCTTTTTCCAATATTGCCACAGGACCAAAATTATATACCCTGCTGGATAATATGGTATCCAACGGTTCCTCGGAAGCAGCCAATATTTTCATCAGCGGACCAGTCTATGCCGGATTAAGTCATGGCCCTTGTAATTAAATAAATATTTCATATACCAACATCTAATTTAAGAACAACAAAACGCTATTATGAATAACAGTATTTACCAAATTAACAAGGGAATCAATAAACCAATTGAATTTAAGGGTCTAAAGGCGCAATATATATGGTATCTAGGGGCTGGTTTGATTGGGCTACTGATTGTATTTGCAGTCATGTACATTACCGGCATCAATACGTTTGTTTGCCTGGGTCTGATACTCCTGTTGGGAAGCTGGCTGTTCACGAGGATTTATAAGCTCAGCCATACCTACGGGGAGTATGGTATGATGAAGATGCTGGCGAAAAAAAGAATTCCCCATTTTGTAAAATCAAGATCAAGAAGATATTTTGTGGATTTAAGAAAAACGCAGTGATATGGAAAAAGCATTGAAAGATATATTACCCATTATGGGGATTGAACACAACTGTATTTTGTCAAAACAGGGAGATATCACCATTGTGTATGAAGCCACGCTTCCAGAATTGTTCACTTTATCAAATGATGAATACGAAGCTTTCCATCAGTCCCTTATAAAAGCCATTAAGATATTGCCTAAACACTGCGTCTTTCACAAACAGGATTGGTTTACGGAAAGCAGGTACAAGGCGAATTTTAGTGCGGATGACAACAGTTTTCTTACACGGAGCAGCGAGCGGTTTTTTAATGAACGGCCTTACCTGGATCATCGTTGTTATATCATGCTGACCAAAAAAGCAGTTAACCGAAAAGCAGGAAGCTCCGTATTTTCTAACCTGTTGAGAAGATCTATTGTACCGGAAGAAACATTAAAGCCTGCATTGTTACAGGAATTCCTGGACAGTGCCGGTCAGTTTGAAAGAATTTTGCAGGATAGCGGATTTATCAGGTTGAAACGTTTAAACGATGAAGACTTATCTGGTAATGGTAAGTACTGCGGAATAATTGAAAAGTATTTAAATCTCCAGCCAAAAGATGCATCGTTTCTTTTAAAAGATATCTCCTTTAACGGTGGTATCCGCGTGGGTGCTGAGCATTGCCAGCTATTTACGCTGGCAGACGCACAGGATTTACCTGCATATTGTGGATCAAGAATTAACTACGATAAATATTCGACTGACAGAACAAAATTCAGTATCGGTTTCGCTTCTCCGCTTGGTCAATTACTTTCATGTAATCATATATTCAACCAGTACATTTTTATTGACGACCAGCTAACCACTATTAAAAAACTGGAAAGCAAAAGACTGCGGTTACAATCATTGTCTGCCTATTCCAGGGAGAATGCCATTTCAAGGGATGCGACAAATGATTTTCTCAATGAAGCAATCGGCCAGCAGCGGTTGCCGGTAAAAGCGCATTTCAATGTATTAATATGGACAGATAATAAAGACGAGTTGAAGGACACAAGAATCCTGCTATCATCGGCGCTTGCACAGATGGATGCTGTGCCCAAACAGGAACTGGATGGTGCGCCTCAAATCTACTGGGCGGGAATACCGGGTAATGCTGCTGATTTTCCTATGAATGATACTTTCGACACATTTGCTGAACAGGCTTGTTGCTTTCTCAACCTCGAAACCAATTACCGTTCTTCGGTTTCTCCTTGTGGTATCAGGTTAGGCGACCGCCTCTCCGGCCGACCGGTTCATGTTGATATTTCGGATGAACCAATGAAGAAAGGCATCGTCACCAACCGCAATAAGTTCATACTTGGACCCAGTGGAAGTGGTAAATCATTTTTTACCAATCATATGGTGCGCAGCTACTATGAACAGGGAACCCATGTTGTCCTCGTGGATGTCGGTCATTCGTACAAGGGTCTGTGTGATATGGTGAAGGGGTATTATTTCACTTACAATGAAAAGAACCCCATCAAATTCAATCCCTTTTTTATTGGGGAGAGTGATACACTTGATACAGAGAAAAAAGAAAGTATTAAAACATTGCTACTGGCGCTTTGGAAAAAAGACAATGAAACCTTTAACCGATCAGAGTACGTAGCACTTTCCAATGCCCTTCAATTATATTATGAGAAGCTGGCTAAAAACAGTGAGTTATTTCCCTGCTTCAATACTTTTTACGAATTCCTGAGCCAGGATTTTGTCGCGGTATTAAAAACGGACCAGGTTAAAGATAAAGATTTCGATGTTTCCAATTTCCTGTACGTGTTGCGTCCATATTATAAGGGAGGCGAATTTGATTATTTGTTGAATGCTACGGAAAATCTGGAACTCTTACACCAGCGGTTCATTGTTTTCGAACTGGACAATATAAAGGATCACCCTATACTTTTCCCGGTGGTAACCATTATCATCATGGAGGTTTTCATATCAAAAATGCGGAAACTCAAAGGTATCCGCAAAATGATCCTGATTGAAGAAGCCTGGAAAGCCATTGCCAAAGAGGGCATGGCAGAATACATCAAGTACCTGTTTAAAACCGTCAGGAAGTTTTTTGGCGAGGCAATTGTGGTAACACAGGAAGTGGAAGACATTATTTCATCGCCGGTGGTTAAGCAGGCGATTATCAATAACAGCGATTGTAAGATATTACTCGACCAAAGTAAATACCAGAATAAGTTTGACCAGATACAGGAACTGCTCGGGCTAACAGAAAAGGAAAAGGCATTGGTTTTATCAATTAATAAAGCCAATGACCAAACCAAAAAATACAAGGAAGTTTTCATTTCGCTTGGTGGTGTGTTGTCAAAAGTATACCGGACAGAAGTATCACTGGAAGAATACCTGGCTTATACAACAGAAGAAACAGAAAAAGTAAAGTTGCAGCAATACGCAAACAAGTTTGAGGGTAATATTGAAAAGGCAATAAGTGCAATGGCGGCTGAATTAAAGTAATCTAAACTTCAATTATATGAAAGTGATTTATTTTTTTGCAGTAATGGCATTCATTCTTTCAAGTTGCAACTTGCTATCAAAATCAAATGATGTCAGGGAATCAATGCCCGGATTATATACGCGGCAATCTGAAGGGGAATTCAGCAGGGCGATTGACACACTTGTCATAACTGCTAACGATACAAAGGCCGGAACCTACGTGATAATCCGCAAAACATCATTTACCCGCATTATCGAAGGGAAAATACAACTACCAGAATATAAAACTGAAAAAATGCTGGCAGTCTATAGTGAAAAAAGTCAACAGCTTCAGGATATGAAAACTGGCCGTTTATTTTCATTCAATGTTGAAAAAAGGGAATTATTGTTTAGCACTGAAGCCTATCAAAAAATAAAATAGCATGAAAAAGATAGTAATAATGCTGGCCCTATGTGTTTCAATGACCATAGCACCCACTCAAAAAAGCCATGCTGTTGTCTGGGTAGTAGTCAAGGCGGCGCTTAAAAAGGTTATAATGGCAATTGATCTGGCACTCCAGAAGCAACAAAATAAAGTCATCTGGCTGCAGAATGCCCAGAAAACCCTGGAAAATACCATGTCAAAATTGAAGCTGGATGAGATCGCAGATTGGGTAGATAAGCAACGCAACCTATACAAGGAATATTTTGATGAGCTGCAAAAAGTAAAGAGTCTAATTTCTTACTACCATCGGATAAACGAAATTACAACTGCCCAAGAAAATATTATTAAAGAATATAAAAGAGCTTTCGCATTATTTAAACAGGACGGTCATTTTACAGCAGAAGAGATAATTTATATGGGCCAGGTTTATGATGGAATACTTATTGAAAGTGCTAAAAATCTTGATCAGTTGTTTTTGGTAATTAATTCTTTTGTTACCCAAATGACCGATGCCAAGCGATTAGAAATAATTAATGCTGCTGCCACCAATATGAGTTGCCCCTATAATGATCTGAAATTATTTAATACCCAAAATATTATTCTCAGTCTGCAGCGGTCCAAAGACGAAAATGATATCAATACAGTAAAGGCCCTTTACGGAATTCAGTAATTCGAAAACAGGTAAACAATGAAACAATTATCGATATTGATCGTGGGAATATCGCTGGGGTATAATAGCCACGCGCAAGGCATCTTTAACCAGAAGGCAGGCCAGATTAAGAATCTGATCAAGCAGATCGCTTTATTGGAAGTACATATCGGTTACCTGGAGAAAGGCTATGACATAGCAAAAAAAGGATTGACTACCATAAGCGATATTAAAAATGGCGACCTGCATTTGCACCTTGATAATTTCAATAGTTTGAAAGCAGTAAATCCAAGAGTAAAAAAATATTTAAAAGTAGCTGATATCATCGCGCTTCAGTTACAGATCATTCAAGTCTATAAAACCACATTGAAGCAAATTAAATCAAATGACTTGTTTAATCCCAACGAGATTGAGTATATCTACAATGTATTTACAAAGCTACTTGAACAATGCGCCATCAATATAAACGAACTCATCACTTTAACTACATCCGGTGAATATGAAATGAAAGATGATGAACGATTAAAACGTATTGATGCACTTGAAATGGATATGCAGGACAAGTATGCATTTGCACAAAACTTTGGGCAGGGAGCACAAGCGAAGACAAGAATTTGTTTGGGCAAAAGAGCAATAAAAATAACCGTCACACAGCCATTGCAGGTATAGCCTACACCCTGCCTATGTTGTTCATTGCTGATTTTAGAGTGGATGGGTATGGCAAATTCAGGTTCCAGTTTAGCCGGGAAGATATACCTGTTACAAGCAGGTTACGTTTTAGTATGATGATAAATACTGATAAAGAGTACCTGGCGGGCTTTAGGTACATCGCAACGAAGTATATTTCACTAGGCACGCATTATGATAGCGATATGGGTATTGGAGCAGGCGTAATATTCACTTATTAACAATCAAAAATGGTAATTGCTTAATAAAAACTGAAAAGCATTAAATGGAAAACGAATAAATATGGAGAAAATGAAAATCCTGGTATATAAGAACTTTCCATTGATGATGTTAATTTGTTTGGTAAAGTATAACGCTTGTTTTTAATTGTTGATGAATTAAATTACATGTAACGTGCGCCTGGCAAAAAAAGTTAAATCAGCGTAAAAAGTAATTTTATCGAACTTAGGAAGTCTCTGCCCAAAGGTTGTTTCAATATGGCCTGTTCATTCACTACCTTGGCAACGGATATCCTTTTTAAATTTATAACTATGCCTGGAAAACAAAATGACGCTCCCATTTTTCCGAAAGGAGATATGGCCCCGTCCGATTATTTTACCGGAACAGCCTGGGTGAAAATACTCGTTAAAAACCCACCAGTTTTAAACATTAGCGCCGCCAACGTTGTGTTTGAACCCGGTTGCCGTAACAATTGGCACCGCCATGCGGGCGGGCAAATGCTTATCTGCACCAAAGGAGACGGCTATTTCCAGGAAAAAGGAAAAAAAATTCAATTGCTGCGTGCAGGAGATGTGGTAGAAATTTTACCCGGTGTGGTGCACTGGCATGGAGCCACGCCATACAATGATTTTACGCATATCGCTATTGGCCCCAGTGCAGATAAAGGCGGTCCGGACTGGCTGGAGCCGGTGACTGATACAGAATACAACAACTTCCAGTAAACAGTGTGTGTACTTGTTCAAACCCGCGATGAAAATACGGGTGATAACTACCTGGTATAAACGATAAATCGGCCTGAGCATCCGGCCAGGTTATCCCGCAGGTGTTCCACCCGCGTGAATATGAATATGTCTGTTTACAGCACGAACCAAACCCCGCAGCTTTACTTAATTTTACTTTAATTTTTCTTTAAAGAAGTCAATTGTGCGCTGCCAGGCAAGTTCAGCAGCAGCCTTGTCGTAACGTGGCGTAGTATCATTGTGAAAGCCATGGTTTACATTGGGATAAATATACGCGGTATATACTTTATTATTGGCTTTCAACGCCGCTTCATAAGCGGGCCAGCCTTCGTTCACGCGGGTATCCAGAGCCGCATAATGTAGCAACAAAGGCGCGTTTATTTTAGGGACCTCTTCGGTAGTAGGTTGTCCGCCATAAAAGGGCACGACCGCTGCAAGACCCGGAATTCGAACGGCCATCATATTGGCAATACCGCCACCAAAACAGAAACCCACAACACCCACTTTACCGTTGCAGTCTTTGTATTTCACCAGGTAATCATAAGCAGCAATAAAATCTTCCTGCATTTCTGTCCGGTCGCGTTTGCCCTGTAACTCCCGGCCTTTGTCGTCATCACCCGGGTAACCGCCAAGCGGCGTCAATGCATCGGGCGCCAGCGCAATAAATCCAGCAAGCGCAGCTCTTCTTGCTACATCTTCAATATGGGGATTGAGGCCGCGGTTCTCGTGCACAACAACAATACCTCCCAGTTTTTTTTGGTTACCTGTCGGCATGGCAAGCAAGGCTTTTATAGTGCCGGCACCTTTGGGCGACGGATAATTAATATATCGGCTCTCTATGCGCGGATCATCGGGTTTTACCTGAAGTGCGCCCTGGTAATCGGGCATGAGGAAACTCATCAGCGAGGTTACTGTAATACCCCCCACCGCATAGGCGGCCAGTTTTTGCATGAAGTCGCGCCTGTTTACGCGATCGTGTGCATAGTCATCATACAAATCAAATACTTCTTGCTGAACGTCTTCCTTGCGGATATTTTGCATAATGGATATAATTGGTGCATCCTAAAGTTAGCAACTACACGGGAATAAAACCTGGATTTGCAGGTATGTTTTTATATCGGTGCGGCTGCCTGTTCTGTTCCTCCCTCATTCAAACCTTTACTGCCGCAGCATGGACGGCCAAGCCCAGCAAATACGAGATAAAAATTTACAGGATGCGGGATGAGTTGTAATGCGGATCCTATTTGCGATTGAAATTGCTACCCGTTTCGCAAATCCCACGTGCAGGTAGACTAGCCCTTGACAAACTTAAATTTCCACTGCTGTCAATTCTTTCTTCAATCCAGCCCGGAGAATGGGCAAATATTAGTACATGTCGGAAAAACAAACAATTTTTTATTATATACACCAACGCGCTGGCGTGATACGCAGGCGCTTTATATAAATAGAACAAATCAAGTCGTGCCGTTAGATCACCGATTCATCACCCATGTCTTCCGTAAGATCATTGAAAGCGTTTACCAGTCGTTTCCTAATTTTAGCCCCCTGTTCAGGTGCTATTAAAATGCCCAGCGCAATGCCAGTCAGCAAAGCAAGCAATACTCTTTTCATATTGAATTATTTATTAATGCGCAATGAAACCACATGATGTTTTTAAAATGGTAAAAATAGATATACCATAATCGTAGCAACCAGCATCGGCAACATGGTCATAAACAATGCCAACTATCCTGCCTGATTAAGTTACAATGGGCGCCAGGTTGGTAATGCGATATACCCCGGCAGGTAAACATGCCTGGATGCCGATAGTGCTTGCCCACCTGTTGATTGCATCAGTTGCTAACGCCCCATTCAAATGTTTACTCGCTAATAAAAACACTTCACTTGTTTTCCCCACCTGTTTATAACGATCCAATGCTAGGCACAGGTGCGTTATCTTTGGCGGACAATTAATATGCTATGTTAAAGCTGGGTATTTTTGGCGTGGGGCATTTGGGCAAATTTCATTTAAACAACTGGAAGGATATTAGCGGCGTAGAACTGGTTGGATTTTATGATCCGGATGATGTCTCTGCGCAGGAAGTGAGTGAAAAATACCAGCTTCCCCGTTTTCTGGATGCTGAAAGACTGATGACCGCTTGCGATGCAGTGGACATCGTTGCCCCCACTCCTTTCCATTTCGACTTGTGTGAAAAGGCAATTAAAAAAGGAAAGCACGTATTTGTTGAAAAACCCCTGGCAAACACCATGGAGGAGGCAAGAGCGCTGGTGAAACTGGCAAAAGAAAGTAATATAAAAATGCAGGTAGGTCATGTAGAACGCTTCAACCCTGCTTACCTGGCTACAGCGGATCTTGACATGAATCCTATGTTTATTGAAGTACACAGGCTGGCACAATTTAACCCCAGGGGAACGGAAGTAAGCGTAATACTGGACTTGATGATACACGATATTGATATCATTCTTAACCTGGTAAAAAGTGAAGTAAAAGCGATCTCCGCCAGCGGCGTGGCAGTAATGACCGATACACCTGATATAGCAAATGTGCGCATTGAATTCAACAACGGCTGTGTGGCCAACCTTACCAGCAGCCGTATTTCCATGAAACGCATGCGGAAGATGCGGCTATTCCAAAAGGACGCTTATATTGGCATTGATTTTCTCAATAAAAAAACGGAAATCATTAAATTGAAAACACCCCGTGACCTGGAAGCTTTTTCATTCAACCTGGATACTCCGCACGGCAAAAGAACAATTGCCATATTGAACCCTGTGATTCCTGAAATCAATGCTATAAAAATGGAACTGGAGAAATTCCGGGATGCCGTGGTTAATAATACACCTACTATCGTGAGCGAAGTAGATGGATACCGCGCAATGGACATTGCCCACCAGATCTTAAATAAAATTAAAAACGCAAGCATCAATACCTGATCCAAATGCCATCTGATAAAAAAATTCATATTGGCTGGTACATCTTTAGTGACTACCTGGCCGCTGGTGTGGCCTGGATCTTTTTTACAGTGGTGAGAAAAGAATTACTGCGCCAGGCTTTATATACCGCCGATGGGCTTAATCTTAATAGCCGCCTGATACTTGGTCTTGCAGTACTTCCCTTTTTGTGGGTGATTTTTTATTTCCTTGCGGGAAGTTATGGCCCTTTGTACCGGAAGTCGCGGTTGAATGAACTGGTAACCGCATTCTCCTGTACAATGGTAGGCTGCATCATTATCTTTTTCGTAATTGTGCTGAACGACTATGATCACACCCTGTATTATTACTACACTGCGCTGGTCTGTTTTATTGCACTCCACTTTTTGTTTACCATGTGCGGTCGTTTGCTGGTGTTGAACATTGTGAAAAAACAAATGCTTACCGGCGAGGTTAAATTTAATGCGATACTTGCAGGAGATTACCCAGCGGCTGAAAAAATATACACGCACACACATGAACAGTTAAAACAATCCGGCATTTATTACATTGGTTTTGTAAGCAATAACCCCAACAAATTCACCGACCATCTACCTTACCTTGGCGACCTGGCCCAGCTGGAGCAAATAATTGACCGCCACCATGTGGCCCATGTAATCATTGCTATTGAAAGCCGCGATAAAAAAGACACTGAAATCCTTATTAATCGCCTTAGTGAAAAAGAAGTAGCTATTAATATTGTACCCAGTATGCTCGATATCATTGCAGGTTCTGTAAAAACAGAGAATGTATTGAGCCCGTTACTGGCCAGTATCTCTACGGGCCTGATACCGCAATGGCAGCAGAATGTTAAACGCCTGCTGGATATTATTGTGTCTGTTACAGGTATTATTTTGCTTTTTCCTTTAATGCTCTATGTAGCCCTCCGGGTGCGGCTTTCCTCAAAAGGGCCGATATTTTTTGCCCAGCAACGCATTGGATACAAAGGCAAACCATTTTCTATCCATAAGTTCAGGTCTATGTATGCAGACGCCGAAGTAAAAGGCCCGGCACTCGCCTCCAAAAACGACACCCGGATTACACCGTATGGCAAAACGCTCCGCAAATGGCGCCTGGACGAATTACCACAATTGTTCAATGTACTGATAGGGGATATGAGCCTGGTGGGCCCCCGTCCGGAACGAAGGCATTATATCGATCTGATATCGCAGCAAACACCCTATTTCAAATACTTGCTGAAGGCAAAGCCAGGCCTTACCTCCTGGGGTATGGTGCAGTTTGGATATGCAGAAAATGTGGCGCAGATGATTGAACGTATGCAGTACGACCTGATTTATATTGAGAATATTTCGCTGAAACTGGATTTTAAGATAATGCTGCACACACTCAGGATAATTTTTTTAGGCAAAGGAATGTAATTGCCCCTTTTCTTACATAATTAATCCGTTGGATTCCCGTTAGTAGTTTGTCCACTGTTCGCTCATTTTCAATTATTTTTGGCCAAAACTCATCATCCTTGAGTAAATCAATTTTTATTCTTGCGGCGGCCCTTGCCTTTTCGCTTGCTGCCCACTCCCAATACTGGCAGCAACAGGTCAACTATACCATCGACGTTACCCTTAACGACACAGACCACAGCCTGGATGGTTTTGAGAAGATAACTTATTTCAATCATTCGCCCGATACCCTGTATTTTATCTGGTTTCATCTTTGGCCAAATGCATATAAGAACGACCAAACCGCTTTTAGCGAGCAATTGCTGCGCAATGGCCGTACCGATTTCTATTTCAGCAATAAAGCACATCGCGGTTATATAAACCGGCTCGATTTTAAAGTTGATGGTGTTACGGCGCCCACAACCGATCACCCGCAGTATATTGACATTGTTCAGTTGCGCTTACCAAAGCCACTGCCACCAGGCGGACAGGTGGCCATCAACACGCCTTTTCATGTTCAGCTCCCGGAAAATTTCTCCAGGGGCGGGCACAATGGTCAGGCTTACCAGGTAACCCAATGGTTTCCCAAGCCCGCGGTGTACGACAGCAAAGGTTGGCACCCGATGCCCTACCTCGACCAGGGAGAATTTTACAGCGAGTTTGGCAATTTTGATGTGCGTATCACCCTGCCGGCAAACTATGCGGTTGCTGCTACCGGTGTGTTGCAAAATGAAGAAGAAAAATCCTGGCTTAGTAAACGATCGGACTATACCTGGGAGCCAGTTACCAGTCGCAAACTGGTAAAAAAAGGATCCTACAAACATGTAAAAAAAACGGTACAGGTATACCCGGAATCTGCTGCAACAACAAAAACAATACAATTTATACAAAACAAGGTGCATGATTTTGCATGGTTTGCAGACAAACGTTTTGTGGTAGAGCAGGACACAGTTCTACTGCCATCGGGTAAAGTAGTGACGGCTTACAGCTACTATCTTCCTTCAGCAAAAACCGCCTGGACAAACAGTATTGCTTATATCAAAAAATCAATCCGTTTCCGTTCAGCGTCAATGGGTGAATATCCTTTTGAAACAGTGAGTGCTGTAGAAGCAAAAATGGGTTTTGAAGGTGGCATGGAATATCCTACCATCACCAGCATTGCTCCAGTAAGTTCCGCTGAAGAACTGGAGGGAACTATCGAACACGAAGTAGGCCACAATTGGCTGCAGGGTATCCTCGCCACGAATGAGCGAACCTTTCCATGGATGGATGAAGGCATGAATACATATTATGATAACCGGTATAAATCGCGCAACCATCAAGAATCTGTTCGCAAAGAAAATAGTTTCCTGCAAAAGCGCATTCCTTCCAATCCAAGTGCATTAGCGCTCCAGTCGCTGGTAGCTATAAAAAAAGATCAGCCCATCAATACGCCCGCAGAAAATTTCACTGAAGTTAACAATGGTGTGGTAGCATACTATAAAACCGGCGAATGGATGCAGCTACTCGAAAATTATTTGGGCGAAGCTGTTTTCGATTCCTGTATGCATTTGTATTACAAGCGCTGGCAATTCAAACACCCCTACCCGGAGGACTTTAAAGCTATTGTGAATGAAGTGAGCGGAAAAAATTCCGACGAAATTTTCAGCCTGCTCGGTGAGACAGGCGCTTTGCCCCCTGTAAAAAAACGAACCATTAAACCAGTTGCCTTTTTCAACTTTACCAACACGGACAGGTACAGTTATTTAAATATACTTCCCGCCGCCGGATACAACGAGTACGACCGCTTTATGATTGGTGCAATGCTGCACAATTATAATTTTCCTGCCAATAAATTTCAATTCCTTGCTGCGCCATTGTATGCTACCGGAAGCAAAAAATTTAACTACCTGGCGCGTGCCTCCTACACCTGGTTTCCTAAAAAACTATTTTACAAAACAACATTGGGCTTCAGCGCAGCTTCCTTTTCTATAGATAATTTTGAACCCGCGAACCAGGAAAAATTAACGCCAGGCTTTCGGAAAATCGCCCCTTTTTTACGTGTTACCTTAAAAGAAAAAGATCCGCTCAGCAAGCGCAGGCGATATATTCAATTCACTCCATTTTTTATTCGTGAAGAAGGATTGAACTTTAAAACAGTCATCAACGGACCAGACACCAGCGATGTGGTTGAAAAAATCTCAGCGAGCAGGTACCTCACACAATTAAAATTTGTAATTGAAAATAACAGGGTCTTATATCCATACCGTGGCCAGTTATTGGTAGAACAGGCCGATGGCTTTGTACGCGCCGCATTTACCGGCAATTATTATTTCAATTATGCAAACAATAAATCAGGGCTAAGGATGCGTCTTTTTGCCGGCAAGTTTTTTTACACTGGTGCCAAAACCATCAGTAAGCAATTTGAAACCGACCGCTACCATCTTAACATGACCGGTGCCAATGGTTATGAAGATTACACGTACAACAATTATTTCGCGGGCCGAAATGAATTTGAGGGAACGGCCAGCAGGCAAATCATGATCCGTGACGGTGCATTTAAAGTGCGCACCGATTTGCTGGGTAGCAAAGTTGGAAAAACCGACAATTGGCTGGGAGCAATAAATTTTGTTTCTGATATTGCTGACAAAAAGTTCCCGTTGAAAGTTTTTGCTGACATTGGTACCTACGCGGAAGCTTGGCAGAACAGCGCACCCAGTTCTCGTTTTCTTTTTGATGCCGGCCTGCAGGTTTCGCTGTTTCATGAAACCGTGAACATTTACCTGCCGCTGGTTTACAGTTCCGCATTCAGGGACTATTTTAAATCAACACTTGGTAGTAATTATATTTTCAAAACCATCTCATTCAGCATAGATATTCAAAACTTCAGGCTGGGAAAAATAAATAAAAACCTGGACCTTTAGTGCTGCATGCAAACCAACAGTTCCATACAATATCTTACGCAGCTGCAGATAGATAAAGAGAAATGGGATGCCTGCATGGCGCGTTCTGCCAACGGACTTATTTACGGTTATTCATTTTATCTTGACCACATGGCCAGGCACTGGGATGCGTTGGTGCTGAACGATTACGAAGCAGTAATGCCGTTGACATGGAATAAAAAATACGGTGTTGTTTACCTGTACCAGCCGTTTTGTTGTGCACTCCTGGGTGTTTTTGGACAAAACATAACAGCCGATATCACCCGCGATTTTCTTCAACATATTCCCACAAAATTCCGATACTGGGATATTTATTTAAACCATGGCAATGATGCCAGCCAAGCCGGATTTTCTTTTTCAGAAAGAAAAAACTTTATACTCCCGTTGCACCAGCCGTATGCAAAATTGTGTGACGGTTTCAGTGACAATATTAAACGCAACACCAAAAAAGCTGCGCAACTTCATTGCAGTATAGAAAAACCACCGCTGCAACTTGTGCTGAAAATGGCCAAACAGCAAATGCAGGATTTTGCAAATACCAGTAGGGAAGATTTTGAACGGTTTACCGCATTGTACAATTACCTGCAGCAACAAAATGCTGCTATTACGTATGGAACAAGGGCGGAAAACGGAGAGTTGCTTTCATCCGCCGTATTTTTTACCTGGCAGCAGCGTGCTTACTATATCCTGGCGGCCAACAACCCCAACAGTCGATCAACCGGCGCCTCCCATGCGCTTATAAATGCTTTTATCCGTGACCACGCTGACACAGATACCCTCCTGGATTTTGAAGGATCCGACCTCCCGAACCTGGCCTTGTTTTACCGTAGCTTTGGCGCGACCCAGCAAAACTATCCCGCTATTAAATACAACCGGCTACCGGCATTGATTAAATGGTTGAAAAAATGAGACCGTGCTGTGTATAAGAAAATCCATTGAAATCGATACTCACTGAACTTTTCTTGCTTCCAATATTTTTTCGGCTACCAGCAGGTCAATGTGCGTAGTGATTTTTATATTGGTGGCCTCCCCTTCTACGAGGTGAATGGCAACTCCTGTTTTTTCTATAACGGTTGCCTCATCGGTAAAAGAAGGATCATAAGGCTGTTCAAAAGCAGCCAGCAATGCGGCTGTTAAAAAAGTCTGTGGTGTTTGAACAATACGAATGCTGTTGCGGTCAGCCGTTTGGTTGGCTCCATCTATTTCAATCCTGATAGAATCCACCGCAGCAATGGCTGGTACGGCATTGCCATTTTGCAGCGCTCCCTCATAACAACGATGGATACACGCTGCAGTAACCAGGCAACGTACGGCGTCGTGTACAAAAACAATTCCCTCTTTTTCCACCAGCCGCAATCCATTTTTTACGGACTGGTGCCGGGTCTCGCCGCCGGCTGTAATCTGTATCCGATGCGGCTCAGCAGTAGTTGCTACTACGCCTTTGCCTGTTTCCAGGTACGGGGCAGGCAATACAAGTATAATTTGCAAGTCATCAAATGCAGCGAGGAATGCCGTGAGCGTATGCCACAAAACAGGGTGCCCGTTTAATGGCAAAAATTGTTTCGGAAGATGCGCACCCATCCGCAAACCTGCACCTCCACCACATATAACAGCAAATTTTTTCATGTAGATATTCGTTCCGAAAGATGGCCGCTGGATTTTTATTTTAATAGCTCGATTCTAAAGAAACCGCCACAAATTATTTTCAACCCGGGTTTAATATTGCAGATCGTCAACCATTCACTTTAGATCTGTGCAACCAGTTCATTATTTATACAGTGCCACTTCATCGGTGCCATCGCTGCTTCTTACGCCCCGGTACATGCCGGCACTATTGAACAATAACGCAAAATTACCAGCTGCATCCACACCAATCATACCTCCCTCTCCTCCTATTGCTACCAGCTTTTTATTGACTACCTGATCCATGGCCTCCTGCAGGCTGTAGTTTTTATATTCCATAATGGCGCTCACGTCGTAGGCGGCCACTGCTCGTATAAACATTTCGCCGTGACCAGTACAACTGATTGCGCAGGTGTTGTTATTGGCATAAGTGCCACTGCCTATCATCGGACTATCACCAATACGTCCGTATTTTTTATTGGTCATACCACCGGTGCTGGTAGCTGCTGCGATATTACCTTTTTGATCGCAGGCTACGGCACCAACTGTTCCGAATTTTTTATCCTTCATTAACTCTTCCAGCCGCTGGTGGGTATGGTCGAGCGAATAATTATCCGAATCGCGTATATCTTTCCATTGATCATACCTGAACTGCGAAAAGAAATATTCATCCGGTTCTAGTTTTATGCCCTGTTTGATTGCGAAGTCATTGGCACCTTTGCCGCTTAAGAAGACATGGTTGCTGTGCTGCATTACTTCTGTTGCCAGTTCAATTGGATTGCGCACGTTGCGGATGCCCGCAACAGCGCCTGCGTCCAGGGTTTCGCCATCCATGATAGCCGCATCCATTTCCTGCACCCCTTTTTTTGTAAAAACGGAACCGCGCCCGGCGTTGAAAAGCACATTGTCTTCTAAGATAACCAGCGACGCTTTCACCGCGTTTACAGCAGAGCCGCCCTCTTCCAATACCGCGTACCCCGCGTTTAGCGCGGCATGCAGTCCTTCCGTGTAGGCGGTCTCCAGGTCTGCCGTCATATCTGCTTTAAGAATGGTGCCGGCACCCCCATGAATAACCATCGTAAATTTTGACATAGCCCCTTGCATTTTTCATTTCAAAATTAGCTAAAAATTAGTTGACGGGTAGATCAGTTGATTGGATGCAGGTCAAGCCGCTAAGCTAAATGCTACTGGCTGCTTTTCAACAGCAGCCTGCACTCATGCAATAATTTCGCTTTGTTAATGGCCGCGGTACCTACTTCTTCACAAACCAATCCACCGGCGATGTTGGCTACTTCCGCCATAAGTTGTATGTCTGAGGTAGTTGCGTACAAAAGTGCTGCCACTGCAATTACGGTGTCCCCTGCACCAGATACATCTGCAATCCGCCTGAAATGAGAAGGTATAATATCCGCCTTGTTTTGATCTTGAAAAAACACCCCTTGCTCAGATAAAGTGATAAATGAAATGCGGTGATCCAGCTGGGTCTTCAGCAATTGGTGTATATGCTTCAGTGATAATAAATCTACGTCTTCCACCAGCAAATTCAATCCATCTTTTACTTCTTTCAGATTGGGTTTAAAAATAGTAACCCCTTTATAGGCGAAAAAATTTTTCCTTTTCGGATCGACTGCTGTAATGATGTTGTGGCGCTGGCAAAGCATTATTACTTCGTGTATTACCCTTTCCGTGAGGACGCCTTTGTTATAGTCTTCGAATATAATGACTGCAGGTTGTTCGGTGCTGATGTAGTCGCTTACTCTTCCAATCAATGCATCTTCTGCGGTAGCCAGTAAATCAACGGTTGTTTCTGCATCAAGCCGCATCATTTGCTGATTGCGGCTGATGATGCGTGTTTTGTCGGTCGTTCGCCGGGTATTACTGCAAATGATATAAGAAGTATCAATACCCTGCGCGGTCATAAGACTGTCCAGCGATTTACCGGCTTCGTCCTCGCCAATTACAGAGAAGATACTGGTTACAGCGCCGAGGGCAACCAGGTTCAATGCCACATTGCCTGCACCACCAATGCGCGTTTCGCGTTTATCCAGCAGCACAACGGGTACGGGCGCTTCGGGTGAAATCCGGTCTACATGCCCCCACCAGTAAGTGTCCAGCATCACATCGCCGATCACCCCAACTTTACAATTTGAAAAAGTTTGAAAAAGTTTGTCAAAATCCATGTAGCAAGCTTTTATTCTATATCGAAATTTCAATGAAGCCTGTAATGTAGTATTCTGACTTCAGTTGATAATACTATGATATGCTGCTGTCTCCTCTCCGAAAAAACAACTGAGCCAATTTATCTCAGTACCTGTTCGCTATAGTTTAACGGGCGTGTTGTTGTTATTATTTCTTGCGATGTAATACAAGGGTATGCCCAGCAAAACGATACCCAGACCCCATCCGGCATAAACTGGTTTCTGAAAGATAAGGGCAATACAAAATGCACTCCCCATCAGTATATAAATAGCCGGAAGCACCGGGTAACCAAATGCCTTGTAGGGCCGTTCCATATCGGGCTTTTTGCTTCTCAGCACAAATATGCCAATGATGGTGAGTACATAAAAAATCACTACTACAAATGCCACCATGTCCAGCAGGTCGCCATACTTTCCACTTAAGCATAAAATACCCGCTACAATACATTGCGCCCACAATGCCCATTCCGGAACTGCATTTTTATTGAGCGTACCGGCTTTCTTAAAAAACAACCCGTCCTGCGCCATTGTGTAATAAACCCTCGCACCGGCCAGGATCAATCCGTTATTGCAACCAAAAGTTGAAATCATGATCATGACGGCTATTACATAGGTTCCGATGTTGCCGAATATAACATTGGATGCGGCCACCGCAACCCTGTCCTGCTGCGCAAAAGCAATGTCATGCAAAGGCAGGACGCTCATATACATCAGGTTGGCCGCCACGTAAATAATGGTTACAATGAATGTACCCAGGAAGAGGCTTAACCCAATATTGCGTTTTGGATTCTTAATTTCTCCTGCTATAAAAGTTACGTTGTTCCAGGAATCACTACTGAAGATGGACCCCACCATGGCAGCAGCAATGGCACCCACTATTGCGGCACCGGTTACCGGAATAGCTTCACCACCGGCGGATAAACTTTTCATGCTCCACGCATCCTGCCAGTTGGCCGTCCAGATATCGGCTTTTGCGGCCAGCAAAAATCCAAAACCAATCAGGCCAAACAATGAAAGCAATTTGGTTACCGTAAAAGTTGTTTGTATCAGCTTGCCGCCTTTGATCCCTTTTGTATTGATGTAGGTAAGCAGCGCAATCAGAATAATCGAAACCACCTGTGCAGGATATACTTTGAAACTACCCAACTGCATCAGTATATTTTCATCTTTCAGTTCAAGGATGGGGAAAAAATAACCGGCGAATTTAGAAAACGCCACGCCCACCGCGGCAATAGTGGCTGTTTGTATAACAGCAAAAAAACTCCAGCCGTACAAAAATCCTGCAAGGGGATTGAAAGCTTCTTTCAGGTAAACATATTGTCCCCCGGCCTTTGGATACATGGCACTTAACTCTCCGTAACTCACCGCCGCGGTTAAGGTCATAAAACCGGTGATCAGCCATACAAATATCAACCAGCCGCCGCTACCGACATTGCGGGTGATGTCTGCACTTACTATAAAAATGCCGGAACCAATCATCGATCCGGCCACCACCATGGTTGCATCCAGTAACCCAAGAGATGGTTTAAAAGTAGGGCTTTGCTCTGTCATTATATAATTGTATGAAGCCTGAAGATAAGAAAATCCGGGTGCAATATTTCACCCAAAAACAGCAAAGAAAGGCAACAACGAATAGCCGCCAGGCAAAAAAAAGAAGCAAAGGCTTTATTCAAACCTTTGCTTCTTAGGAAATTTCGTCGCTTCGCCCCTTGCAGGAAAGGCAATGGCTAGTCCTTTTTCTTATACGAGTCGTTGAGCCCTTTTATGAGGTCATTCGTAATATTATACGCGGTGTCTTTATAAAAAATACCTTCCGGAAAGTCAGACAATATATAAGAGTAGTTCTTATCCTTGTTGTATTCCTTCAGGTAGGTTTCCAAACGAGCCCTTATTTTCTTGCGGGTTTCGTTCATCTGGTCATTGATATTCTGATCCAATTGCTGTTTGCGGGCCTGGAAATTCTGCTGCATCTGCTGGTATTCCCGATTGGCAGCTTCAGCTTCTGCCTGTGACATGTTATTCCCTTTCTGCTGCCATTCTCCAATTTTTTTCTGGTACGACTTTTCCAGCGAGGCCAGCTCATTGTTCATCGATTCTTCCTTTGTTTTTAACGTGGCCAACGCATCTTTAAAATACTGGTAGTTGTTCTGTAGTGAGTCCAATTCAAAATAAGCGATCCTGAACGCACTTGCACCATTCGTGCTGCTTGTTACGGGAGCGCCGGTTGCAACAACTGGTTTTACAGTGGCATCACCTTTAAAATGAAGAAAAAGCAATACACCCGAGAGGCCTACTGCTACAATACTTAGAATGAGAGAAAGTTGCTTCATGCGTATGCTGTTTTAGGCAAGTTAGAATCTTTGAAAATAAGAAAAGTGTTAAAAAACTTGTTTCGGGATTATTGCCATCATCCCCCGGCACAGCGGTAAAAAACCCTGCCATGCCAAAAATTTTAAAAAATGCTTATAGAATTTGTAGCGAACAAAAAAAAGCAGGAAGGCATGTTACCTTCCTACTTTTCAATTTTTTATTGATCACTGCGGTTCAAGGCGCTTACTCTTCATCATCAAAATTCATGGCCTCTTTGGTTGTTTGCAACAGTTCATATTCTTCCTTGCTGCCTACAATCATATTCTCAAACTCACGCAGACCCGTACCCGCTGGTATCGGATGACCTGTGATTACATTTTCTTTCAGACCAAGCATTTCATCTGTTTTGCCCTGAATAGCTGCAGAACTTAATACTTTGGTTGTTTCCTGGAACGACGCAGCTGATATCCAGCTTTGTGTACCCAATGATGCTTTTGTGATACCCAGCAACAACGGTTGTGAAGTAGCAGGTTTAGCATCACGGTATTCAACCAGGGCCTTATCCGACCTGCGTAAGATAGAATTCTCTTCTCTTACTTCACGCAAAGTGGCTATCTGGCCGGCTTTCAGCTTAATGCTGTCGCCCGCTTCGGTTACCACTTTCTTGTCGAACGTGTAATCATTTTCTTCCAGGAATTCCAGCTTGTCAACTGTATCTTCTTCCAGGAACCTTGTGTCACCCGGATCAACAATCTCAAGTTTCTTCATCATCTGTCTTACGATTACTTCAATGTGCTTATCATTGATGCGCACACCCTGTAAACGATATACTTCCTGGATTTCATTTACCACGTATTCCTGCACTGCAAATGGTCCTTTAATCGCCAGGATATCACCCGGTGCTGTCTGACCGTCACTTAATGATGTACCTGCTTTTACAAAGTCACCATCCTGTGCAAGTATCTGGCGTGTTAATGGCACCAGGTATTTTTTTACCACACCATCTTTTGCCTCAATTACAATCTCGCGGTTACCCCGTTTGATAGCACCAAAAGCAATAACACCATCAATTTCAGAAACGATTGCAGGGTTGGCCGGGTTACGTGCTTCAAACAATTCTGTTACACGTGGCAGACCGCCCGTAATATCTCTTAATTTACCCAACACACGCGGTATCTTCACAATTACCTGGCCCGCTCTTACATCATCACCACCATCAATCACGATATGACTGCCTACCGGTAAGTTATAAGATTTGATTTCTTTGCCTTCTACCAATATGGAAGGTATCTTGGTTTTATCTTTTGATTCTATTACCACTTTTTCACGGTGACCTGTCTGCTCGTCCGTTTCATCACGATAGGTAATACCTTCAATAACATGTTCAAATTTCAACACACCGGTGATTTCTGAGATTACCACGTTGTTGTAAGGATCCCATGTACAGAGAATGTCGCCTTTTGTTACTTTCTGGCCATCTTTTACCGCAAGGGTAGCACCGTAAGGAACGTTATTGGTAATTAACAGCCTATCATTCTTCACATCTGTAATCCTTACTTCACCGGTACGCCCGATAACTATCTGTACTTTGTTGCCGTCATTGTTTTCTGTAGTAACCGTACGTAAACCATCGAACTGAATAGTACCATCAAACTTGGCAAACAAGGAAGATTCTACTGAAGCAGAACCTGCCACACCACCCACGTGGAATGTACGCAACGTTAACTGTGTACCCGGCTCACCAATTGACTGGGCAGCAATGATACCAACGGCATCACCGCGCTGCGCTGTATAACCGGTTGCCAGATTTTTACCGTAACACCTTACACATACGCCTCTTTTGCTTTCGCAGGTAAGAACAGAACGTATTTCGATGGTTTCAACACCTGATTCTTCAATTGCTTTTCCGATAGCATCCGTGATTTGTTCACCGCCTTCTACCAGCAAAGCTTCTGTTAAAGGATTGTATACATTGTGAAGCGAGGTACGCCCAACAATCCTGTCTACCAGTGGCTCAACAATATCCTCATTATCCTTTAACGCGGTGGTGGCAATACCACGCAATGTGCCGCAATCTTCTTCTGTAATAACCACATCCTGTGCAACGTCTACGAGACGACGGGTGAGGTAACCAGCATCCGCTGTTTTCAACGCCGTATCCGCAAGACCTTTACGGGCACCGTGGGTAGAGATAAAGTAATCCAATACATTCAATCCACCTTTAAAGTTGGAAAGAATCGGGTTCTCAATAATCTCACTGCCGGTACTACCGCTTTTTCTTGGTTTCGCCATCAATCCTCTTATACCTGCCAGCTGTTTGATCTGTTGTTTGGAACCACGGGCACCACTATCCAGCATCATGTAAACAGAATTGAAACCCTGTTTATCATTTGCCAGTTCGCGGATAAGCATTTCCGTGATACGTGTATCTACACGGCTCCAGATGTCTACAATCTGGTTGTAACGCTCGTTGTTTGTGATAAGACCCATGTTGTAATTCTCCCACACTTCATCTACTTCCACCTTCGCATTTGCCAGCAACTCTTCTTTTGTATCTGGAATGATAAGGTCATTTACACTGAACGACAACCCGCCCTGAAAGGCTGTACGGAATCCTATCTGTTTGATATCATCCAGGAACTTTGCAGTTTTTGGAACGTTGGTGATGCTTGTAATGTCGCCGATGATTTCACGCAAAGATTTTTTTGTAAGCAATGCATTTACAAAACCTACTTCTTTGGGAACAGCAGCATTAAATATTACGCGGCCAACAGTGGTATCAATTATTTTCTTTTTCAGTTCACCATCTTCACGCACATTGGTCTTTACCTTAATCCATGCGTGCAAATCAATTTTTCCTTCATTGTGTGCAATAATAACTTCATCGGCACTGTAGAACGCCATGCCTTCGCCACGCACTTTTTCAGTTGGGGTTGATTTCTTACCCTTCGTAATATAATACAGCCCCAATACCATGTCCTGTGAAGGAAGGGTGATAGGCGTACCGTTCTGCGGGTTAAGGATGTTGTGAGAAGACAGCATTAATAACTGTGCTTCCAGTACAGCAGCATTGCTCAATGGTACGTGTACCGCCATCTGGTCACCGTCAAAGTCGGCATTAAAGGCAGAACATACCAGCGGGTGCAACTGTATCGCTTTACCTTCTACCAACTTTGGCTGGAAAGCCTGGATAGACAACCGGTGAAGCGTAGGCGCACGGTTTAGCATTACCGGGTGACCTTTCAATATATTTTCGAGGATATCCCAAACGATGGCCTCTTTTTTATCAACTAATTTTCTTGCGCTCTTTACCGTTTTTACAATACCGCGCTCAATCAGCTTGCGGATAATAAATGGTTTGAACAATTCTGCCGCCATGTCTTTTGGCAAACCGCACTCATGTAATTTGAGTTCTGGTCCTACCACGATAACAGAACGACCGGAATAGTCAACACGTTTACCCAAGAGATTCTGACGGAAACGACCTTGTTTACCTTTCAATACATCGCTCAAAGATTTCAACGCACGGCCGCCTTCTGCTTTTACAGCATTTGACTTACGTGAGTTATCAAATAAGCTATCTATCGCTTCCTGTAGCATACGTTTTTCATTACGTAAGATTACTTCAGGTGCTTTAATCTCCAACAAACGCTTTAAACGATTATTACGGATAATTACACGACGATACAAGTCATTCAAATCTGAAGAAGCGAAACGGCCGCCATCCAGTGGAACCAACGGACGTAATTCCGGCGGAATAACTGGTATGTATTGCATTACCATCCATTCAGGACGGTTGTTAATTCTTGTATTGGCATCCCGGAACGCTTCTACCACGCTCAGGCGTTTTAATGCATCTGCTTTACGCTGTTGTGACGTTTCATTGGCAGCTGCATGGCGCAGGTGCGCACTCAAGCTGTCCAAATCAATGCGCTGCAGCAAATCATGCACTGCTTCCGCGCCCATTTTAGCGATGAATTTATTTGGATCCTCATCGGGCAGGTACTGGTTGTCTTTGGGAAGTGTATCCAGGATTTCCAGGTACTCTTCTTCAGTTAACAGATCGCCGGTAGTGAGGCTTTCTTTAACACCACCCTGTATAACCACATAGCGTTCGTAGTAAACAATTGTTTCCAATTTTTTAGAACTCACGCCGAGCAGGTAACCGATTTTATTGGGCAAGCTTTTGAAATACCAGATATGTACCACCGGCACTACCAGCTTGATATGACCCATTCTTTCCCTGCGCACTTTTTTCTCTGTTACTTCCACACCGCAGCGATCACATACAATACCTTTGTAACGGATACGTTTGTACTTTCCACAGGCACATTCGTAATCCTTTACCGGTCCAAAAATTCTTTCGCAAAACAAACCATCACGCTCCGGTTTGTAAGTACGATAGTTAATCGTTTCGGGCTTCAACACTTCGCCAAAACTTCTTTCCAGGATGCTATCCGGTGAAGCCAGGCCGATAGTAATTTTAGAAAAAGTAAAAGTCGCTCTTTGACGATTGTTATCTTTTCTGATAGCCATATATTTTTTAGCTTTTAGCTGTTAGTCTTTAGATGAAAGCAATTGCTTTCATCTAAAGACATTTAATTTTTTTTCAAACGATTGCCGCGAAACTAATAGCTAATCGCTAATACCTAACGGCTTCTCTCTTACTCAAACTTCAGATCCAGACCCAAACCTCTAAGCTCATGAACCAATACATTGAATGATTCAGGAACACCTGGCCTTGGTATGTTCTCACCCTTAACAATGGCTTCGTATGTTTTTGCCCGTCCGATGATATCATCAGATTTCAGCGTCAACAATTCCTGCAATATGTTGGATGCGCCATACGCTTCCAGTGCCCAAACCTCCATTTCTCCAAAACGCTGACCACCAAACTGTGCTTTACCACCCAATGGCTGTTGCGTAATAAGACTGTATGGTCCGATTGAACGGGCGTGCATTTTATCATCCACCATGTGGTGCAATTTGATGATATAAATGATACCTACGGTTGCTTTCTGATGGAAGCGGTCCCCCGTTTCACCATCGTACAGGTAGGTGTGACCGTTTAATGGAATACCGGCTTCGTTGCAATAATTAGCAATTTCATCGGTAGTAGCACCATCAAAAATCGGCGTTGCAAATTTCACTTTCAGTTTCTCTCCCGCCCATCCAAGAATGGTTTCATATATCTGTCCAAGGTTCATACGACTAGGTACGCCCAATGGGTTCAATACAATATCAACTGGTGTTCCGTCTGCCAGGAAAGGCATGTCTTCTGCACGTACAATTTTGGCAACAATACCTTTATTACCATGACGGCCCGCCATTTTATCACCTACTTTTAATTTACGCTTAACCGCCAGGTAAACTTTAGCAAGTTTCAATACACCCGCTGGTAATTCATCCCCAATGGAAATATTGAATTTTTCTCTCTTATAACGTCCAAGTTCTTCGTTGTACTTGATGCTGTAATTGTGCAGCAATACGTTGATGAGCTCATCGGTAGTAGCATCACCTGTCCAACCCAATGGGTTTACGTTAAGGTAATCTATAGAAGCCAGGTTTTTTGCATTGAACCTTGCGCCTTTACCGATCTGCATTTCACCAAAATTGTTGCTAACACCCGCAGAGCTGTATTCTTTCAGCAGGGTCTGCAATTTGTTCAGCAGCAATTCTTTTAAGTCTTCTGTATTCTTCTCGTGAACTTTTTCTAATTTTTCAAGCTGTGCTTTTTCACGCACTTTGGCATTCTTGTCTTTCTTCGCGCGCTGGAATAATTTTTTGTTGATTACAACACCTTCCACACCGTTCGGTGCTTTCAGGGAAGCATCTTTTGCATCG
This sequence comes from Ferruginibacter sp., assembly GCA_039916545.1. Classification (GTDB taxonomy): domain Bacteria; phylum Bacteroidota; class Bacteroidia; order Chitinophagales; family Chitinophagaceae; genus Ferruginibacter. The sequence continues at coordinate 2,614 of JBDSLD010000075.1, read as the reverse complement.
CCGGCTTTATCACCAAAAATGGCACGCAGCAGTTTCTCTTCCGGTGTAGGATCACTTTCACCTTTTGGTGTAATCTTACCAATGATGATGTCGCCTTCTTTAACCGTAGCGCCAATGCGTATGATACCATTTTCATCCAGGTCTTTGGTAGCTTCTTCAGATACGTTTGGTATATCAGGAGTCAGTTCTTCTTCACCCAGTTTGGTATCGCGAACTTCCAGCTCATATTCAGAAATATGAATAGAAGTAAACAAATCCTCACTTACCACTTTTTCGCTGATTACAATCGCATCCTCAAAGTTGTAGCCCTTCCATGGCATGAACGCCACTTTCAGGTTACGGCCCAATGCCAGTTCACTGTCTTTTACAGCATATCCCTCACTCAAAAAATCATCTTTCTTTACACGCTGTCCTTTCTTCACCGCTGGTTTCTGGGAAATAGACGTTTCCTGGTTGGTTTTGATAAACTTGGTCAGGTTGTAGATTTTCAAATCTTCTTCAAAACTTACCAGGCGATCGGTATCATTCCTGTCGTAGCGCACATGAATTTCATTACCGTCTACGTATTCTACCTGTCCTTCTCCATCCGCAAGAATCTGCACCCTTGCATCACGTGCTGCTTTCCCTTCAAGACCGGTACCAACAATTGGCACCTGCGGGCGAATTAACGGAACGGCCTGGCGTTGCATGTTTGAACCCATCAAGGCACGGTTGGCATCATCATGCTCCAGGAAAGGAATCAACGAAGCACTCAAACCCACAATCTGGTTAGGCGCCACATCCATGAATTCCACTTCTTCTCTCTCAAGAATCGGGAAGTCACCGGTTTGGCGTGAAACTATTTTTTGTTCAGCAAAATGTCCTTTATCATCCAGCGGCGTATTTGCCTGTGCAATTTTAGCGCTGTCTTCTTCTTCTGCACTCAGGAATTCCAATTCCTTCATGTTTACTTTACCGTTCACAACTTTACGATAAGGCGTTTCAATGAAACCCATTTCGTTGATCTTGGCATGTACACACAAAGTAGAAATCAAACCGATGTTTGGTCCTTCCGGTGTTTCAATCGTACAAAGACGACCGTAGTGAGAATAATGCACGTCACGCACCTCAAAACCTGCACGCTCACGGCTAAGACCACCTGGTCCGAGCGCTGAGATACGGCGTTTGTGTGTTATTTCGCTTAATGGATTGGTCTGGTCTAAGAACTGCGATAACTGGGAAGTACCAAAAAATGAATTGATAACAGAAGAAAGTGTTCTTGCGTTAATCAAATCCACCGGGGTAAATACCTCGTTGTCGCGAACGTTCATTCTTTCGCGGATGGTCCTGGCCATACGGGCAAGCCCAACACCAAACTGCGCATACAATTGTTCACCCACGGTACGTACACGACGGTTACTGAGGTGATCAATATCATCAATGTCAGCTTTTGCATTGGTAAGGCGAACCAGGTATTTGATAATCTCAATCATGTCCTCTTTAGTGAGGGTCTTATGATCAAGCGGCTGGTTCAGGCCGAGTTTCCGGTTGATCTTATAGCGACCTACTTCACCGAGGTCATACCGCTTGTCGCTAAAGAACAATTTATCAATAATACCACGGGCAGTTTCGTTATCAGGGGCATCAGCACCGCGCAACTGGCGATAAATATGCTGCACCGCTTCCAGTTCACTGTTAGAAGTATCTTTATTTAATGTATTGTAGATAATGGCGTAATCTCCACCCACGTCTTCTTTTTGCAGGAAAACGCTTTTCACTTCCATTTCGCTGATGGTATCAATACCTTCTTCATCAAGAATGGTATCACGTTCCATAACGATCTCGTTGCGCTCAATAGAAACCACTTCACCGGTATCTTCATCCACAAAATCTTCCACCCAGGTTCTCAGCACGCGGGCAGCTAATTTTTTACCGATGTGTTTTTCAAGTGACTTTTTATCAGTTTTTACTTCATCGGCCATACCAAACAGTTCAAGAATGTCCTTGTCTGTTTCATATCCGATAGAACGAAGCAACGTAGTAACAGGGAATTTTTTCTTACGATCGATGTATGCATACATCACATTGTTAATGTCTGTAGCAAACTCCATCCAGGCACCCTTGAAAGGGATTACCCTTGCAGAATAAATTTTTGTACCGTTGGGGTGAACGGACTGACCGAAAAATACACCCGGTGAACGATGCAGCTGGCTAACCACCACACGCTCTGCGCCATTGATAACAAAGGTGCCGCGGGGGGTCATGTACGGGATATTTCCAAGAAATACATCCTGTACAATTGTTTGGAAATCTACGTGCTCCTCATCATTACAGCTCAAACGAAGTTTGGCTTTCAACGGAACCGCATAGGTTAAACCACGCTCCATACATTCTTCGATGGTATAGCGTGGCGGGTCAATAAAGTAATCCAGGAACTCCAGCACGAAAATATTGCGGGTATCGGTGATAGGAAAATTTTCCTTAAACACCTTGAACAAACCCTCAATGTTACGTTTATCCGGAGTAGTTTCTAACTGAAAATACTCTTTAAAAGATTGAATCTGAACTTCCAGTAAGTCAGGAGCGTCTGCTAAGTTTTTAATCTTACCAAAGTTGATCCTGCTTTGCAATTTTG
>JBDSLD010000074.1:0-3230 GCA_039916545.1 Ferruginibacter sp. | reverse complement strand
TTGCGTCCTGTCCAATAATCGTTAAAGCACCGATGGCTAAAATGCTTAGAAGATGCAGTGTTTTCATTTTCTTTTTGTTTAATGTTTAGATGTATGCAGACAGCTGATGTTATCTGCAGTTTGAAATATAATTATTGTGAATACAGGTTAACGATTTACAATAATCATTCCGGTAAAAAATTACCCACTAACTCCACTCTTCAGTATCAGCTTTTTCACGTTGTTTGTAGACCCTGGAAGACAACACTACACTTGCTTCAAACAAGGCATACAGAGGAATGGTAACCAGCGTAAGACTGAAAGGATCCGTAGAAGGGGTTATAATAGCAGCAGCAATGAGGATGATTACAAAAGCATGTTTCCGATATTTTTTCAAAAAAGTCGGCGAAACAATACCGATTTTTGAAAGAAACATAATCAACAGCGGCATCTGGAACAAAACGCCAATGCCCACTGTCGTATAGATAAGGTTTTCTATATAGTCGGACATGGTAGGTTTAAATTCTATTAACGAACTCAGTGAATAATTGCTATAAAAATTCACCATGAACGGGGTTAAAACATAATACCCGAATGCCACGCCCATAAAAAATAATACCGAAACCCAGAAAATAATTCCCCGTGTTGTCCTGACCTCTTTTTTACTAAGGGCCGGTTTAATAAAACTCCAGAACTCCCAAAAAACATACGGAAAGGATACAATGAAACCGCCTACAAAAGCAATGGTAAAGGTGCTCATGAACTGTTCTGTCATGGCATTGCTCTGAAATTTGATGGTGAAATTGCCCAGGCAGAGGGCCTCACCCAATTTTAGTTTGTGGCCAAGGTTGCACAAAACAGAATAAGTAGAAAAATCATTGCGTGCGGGACCGAATACAATGCCATTTACCACCTCTTTTGCGTAAACAAATATAACAATGGCGCTTACTACCACCGCTATTACAGAACGGACCAGGTGCCAACGGAGCGCTTCCAGGTGATCTATGAATGACATTTCAGTACCGTCATCCTGCTGCGTATTTCGTCTTTTGAATAGTGCCATATATAAAGAGGTGCAAATTTAACAGATAAAGACCAAGGTGAAAGGCATTAACAAGCCGTTTTTTACTTTTTTTAGTCCAAACAACGGGTTAATGACGGTTTATATACGGGAACAAGCGTATTTAGTTCGCGTCGGAGCGTTTTAATTTCACGATTTCCCTTTTTTGGGTAAGTGTAGGATTCGCCAGCGCAAGCCCCAAGAATGAAAAGAGCGCGCAAGCCGGTTATTTAAGCACTTTCATTCTAACCATTTCAATCCGGGTATCGCTAACGGCCATGATATCAAACTCATAGTCGCCGATAATTATTCTTTCTTTTACCCGGGGAATTTTTTCATGCCCTGAAATGATATAACCGGACAATGTCTCGGCTTCGTCTGCAGGCAGTTCAAAATTGTATTTTTCGTTCAGGTAATCCAGTTCCAGCCGGCCGCTGAACAAAAATTCATCCTCCGCAATTTTCTTTTCTTCAAACTCTTCCGTATCGTACTCATCACGAATTTCCCCGAAAATTTCCTCCAGCAAATCTTCCATGGTAACAATACCAGCGGTACCGCCAAATTCATCTACCACCCATGCAATGCTCTTTCGTTCTTTTGAAAATTTGTTGATGAGGTCCGTTGCACTCATGCTTTCCGGAACTGCGGGGATAGACAATAGAATACTTTGTACAGTAGGCGGCTGCTTAAATAGATCGAGCTGGTGGATGTAGCCTACTATGTGATCAATATTGCCCTCGTACACCAGCAACTTGCTCAACTGTGTACTCACAAATTTTTGCCGGGCGGTTTCTACATCTGCACTTAGTTCAATACCCGTGATTTCTTTCCTTGGTATCAGGCACTGCCTGATTTTTATATTGGGAAGCGACAAAGCATTTTCAAACAATTCTGTATTGAGATCTTTTGATTCTTCGCCCGGCTCATGGTTCTGGTGAAAAAAATGTTCCAGGTCAGAACGGGTAAACGCATCTTTGGTTTCATCTACGCGAACATTGAAAAGGTAGCGGAGTATCCACGCAGACAATACCACGAAGAAAGTGGCCAGCGGATGAAATAACTGGTAAAAGAAATTAACGATCTTACTGATTACCGGGTTCAGCAGCAATTCACTTTTGGAACGCCAGATAGCTCGGGGAATAAATTCACCCACTATTAAGATGATGGTGGCCGAGACCAGCGTTTCAAAAACCAGTTTCAGTAAACTAATCGTGGCCACGGGCATGTGCCAGCGGGTAATCAACCAGTTCCATAACGGAAACAGCATTTCACCTACCAGCAAACCATAAACCACCAGGCAAATATTAAAACCGATCAGGGTAGTACCAAGAAATTTAGTGGGGGTTGATATTAGTCGCGATAATAATATACTGCTGCTCTTGCCTTGTTTTTTTTTGAGCTCTATGGTAAGGCGGTTCACATTTACAAAAGCGATCTGTATACCGGAAAAAAAGCCAATCAGCACAATGGAGAGTCCAATGCCTATAACCGTATTGATATTGATATACATGCTACGAATGTAACAAAAAAAAGCATCCTAACTTACGGAAAACTACGCCTTTACACAATAAAAGCCGTTACCAGCTCAATTGCCTGCCGGCATGCTTTTTCCAGGTTGTCATTTATTATGATATGGTCGAATTGCTGTTTAAAAGAAATTTCGAAAGATGCTTTGTTAACCCTTGCCTGCAAACTTTCCGCCGTTTCAGTACCCCGGCTTTGCAGCCGGCGCTTTAGTTCTTCCACGGACGGCGGTTCAATAAAGATGGACAATGCATCGCCGCGGTATTGCTGCTGCACATGTATGGCGCCTTTTACATCAATATCCAGTACCGGAATTTGACCATTGCTCCAGATGCGGGCCAGTTCATTTTTGAGCGTGCCGTAGTATTTTCCTTCATACACCATTTCCCATTCCACAAATTCGTTTTCATGTATTTTATGCTGAAAGGCCTGGGTGCTCATAAAGTAATAGTCTACTCCTTCTCTTTCTTCGCCCCTGGAAGCACGTGTAGCAGCAGATACGGAAAAAGCCAGTTGCGGCAGTTCCTGTAATAAGTGCCTTGTAATAGAAGTTTTACCAGCACCGGATGGCGCAGTGATAATAATGATTTTGTTGGCAGTTGTGTTCATACTTTATTAAAAACTATGCATCGATGCGTTTTAGATCGGCGCCCAATTTTTTCAGGCG
>JBDSLD010000073.1:0-16128 GCA_039916545.1 Ferruginibacter sp. | reverse complement strand
TAATAATGAGAATTTATTATTACTTGCCCATGAACCGATCATGATCCCGTATACACCAAGACTTACAACACCAAACACATAAAGGATCCCGATGTTTATATCGGCAATCTGCAAAGAAATATCTCTTCCAAAAAGCTGAACCTTATCTCCCCATGGAATAACAGCACTCGTCATGACTGCTGTAAGCATTGCCAAAGCAGGCCCAAGCACGAATAAAAATTTAGATGAAAACTCTGGAATGATCTCTTCTTTGAAAAACAACTTTAAACCATCTGCCAGTGGCTGCAGTAAACCGAAGGGGCCGGCTCTGTTGGGGCCTCGCCTATCCTGCAATATGGCGGCAACCTTCCTCTCACCAAAAGTTGCATACATGGCAATAACCAATGAGGCCATCACCACAATAATGATCAATACAAGCTTTTCAAGAATTAAAGGAAAATCTATTTGTAACAGCATATTTTTTTTACTTCAGACCCAAGGGTTATTATTAATCTACAGAATTCATTTGTTCGCGATCGTCATAAGGTTTTTGTCCCCATTGTCGTGATTCTCCTTCACCTTTTATATGTTTTCCGGATTCAACAAAATCACCCGTATGCGCCGGGCCTTCAATTTCGCTCAGCTGAATATTCGGATTATTTACTTCACTCACGTTGTGAATATTCATCAGTAATTTCGGATCTACACCATTCATTACCTCTTTAATCGTCTCTTTTGGAATATCTAACCTCCTGTACTTATTTGCACTAATCACTGAGTGACGGCTAATCTTTGTAATTCCTTCAATCGTCCAGTCACTTGTTTTCTTTTTATCAAAGCGGCAGGTATTGCAGATCCAGCCTGGCTTGCCGTCATAGCTTTGCACTTCACCCCACTGGTCCTTACGTGCTGTTACGCGGAATACTTCATCACCACGAAGCCACAAGGTAGTCTTGCCGCAGCAATCCGGGTTTTCACAATTGCGGTGTGCATCTACCGGCTTGGTAAACCAAACCCTGTTCTTGAACCGGAATGTTTTATCTGTTAACGCGCCTACCGGGCACACATCGATCATATTGCCACTAAAATCGTTTTCTATGGCTTTGGAAATATAAGTAGAAATTTCTGCATGTTCGCCCCTGTCTAAGATGCCATGCACTCTTTTATCCGTTAACTGGTCGGCTACATAAGTACAACGGTAACAAAGGATGCACCTGGTCATGTGCAACTGGATATATGGGCCAATGTCTTCTTTTTCAAACGTACGCCTCGGAAATTCATAGCGCGTACCTTCTTTTCCATGCTCATACCCTAGGTCTTGCAGATGACACTCACCGGCCTGGTCGCAGATAGGACAATCCAGGGGATGGTTCAATAATAAAAATTCCACCACTCCTGCCCTTGCGTCTCTAACCTTATCGCTGGTAATATTTTTTACGATCATGCCATCCATGACGGTAGTGCGGCATGAGGCCACCAACTTAGGCATGGGCCTCGGATCGACGGTAGAACCTGCTGCTATTTCTACCAGGCAGGTGCGGCACTTACCCCCGCTGCCCTGTAATTTGCTGTAATAGCACATGGCAGGCGGAGCTACATCACCTCCAATCTTACGGGCCGCATTCAAGACGGTCGTTCCGGCCGGTACATCAATGGTAATGTTATCGACGGTTACTTTAAAGGTTTTTACTTCGTCAGGCATTTATTAATTCGTTTATATCTGCTTGATAATTTTTGCTTCTGTCTTTTACTGCATATGCGCCAGACTCCTGCTTTCCAATCAATTGTGGCTTCATTTTGTTAAGCCATTACCGGCACATGTATCGGGTCTGCATAATGCGCCAGTCCATAATTTCTTTTGAGGCATTCTTCCGGGTTTAATACATGCCATTCAAATTCATCCCTGAAATGCCTGATGGCCGCTGCTACCGGCCAGGCCGCTGCGTCGCCCAAAGGACAGATCGTGTTACCTTCTATCTTACGCTGTATATCCCATAGCAGGTCAATATCTTTTATTTCTCCCCTGCCATTTTCAATCTTTTTTAAGATGCGTTCCATCCAACCGGTCCCTTCCCGGCACGGACTGCATTGACCGCAGCTTTCATGGTGATAAAACCGGGCAAGGGTCATTGTATTCCTAACTACGCACTGGTCTTCGTCCAATACTATAAAACCACCGCTGCCCATCATGCTGCCGGTCGCAAATCCGCCATCACTTAAGCTTTCATAATTCATCATCCGTTTTTCGCCTTTAGCGGTTGTAAATAACAAATTTGCAGGCAATATTGGCACTGAAGACCCACCGGGAATACATGCTTTTAATTTTTTACCGTTTGGTATGCCACCGCAGTATTCATCGCCGTAAACAAACTCCTCCACAGAAATAGTCATATCTATTTCGTAAATGCCGGGTTTATTGATATTACCGCAGGCGGAAATTAACTTAGTGCCGGTGCTTTTTCCAACACCGATCTTTGAATAGGCCTCGCCTCCTTCGTTGATAATGGGTACCACGGCCGCTAATGTTTCTACATTATTTACTACAGTCGGACAATCCCATAAACCCTTTACGGCAGGGAAAGGTGGCTTTATTCTGGGGTTCCCACGCTTTCCTTCGAGGCTTTCGATCAGGGCGGTTTCTTCGCCGCAGATGTATGCTCCCGCTCCACGTTGTACATATAATTCGCAATCGAAGCCGGTACCAAGGATATTTTTACCCAGCCAACCGTTTTGCTTTGCTTCTGCGATGGCATTTTCTAAAATATCTGTAACCCAATCGTATTCTCCACGTATATAAATATAACTAACGTTGCTACCCAAAGCGAAAGAGGAAACGATCATTCCTTCAATAAGCAGGTGAGGAATGAATTCCATTAAATACCTGTCTTTAAAAGTACCAGGCTCACTTTCATCGGCGTTACAAACCAGGTAACGGGCAACGCCCTCGGGCTTTGCCAGGAAACTCCATTTCATCCCGGTTGGAAAACCTGCTCCACCGCGTCCACGCAAACCACTCTTTTTTACCTCTTCCACAATTTCAGTGGGTGTTAATTTAAAAGCTTTTTCAACACTCCGGTAGCCGCCTTCACGTCGATACACTTCGTAACTGCGAATTCCGGGGACATTTTCGTTAGCTAATAATAATTTTTTACTCATATTTTACAACCAGCTATTTAAATACTGATTTTTTATCATTAAATAAATTGGGCATTTTCCAATAAATGATTGCAGTTATTGCAATCGCTATACATGTCGTTACAGCTATTGTCCTGCTCACTGCCTTCGCTTCTTTTTGAAAAACAAAATAACAAGCAGAAAAAATAATTGTGCAAACAACCAATATCAACATCAGTGATCGAAAATTTATTTTAACCTGGTATTTCATGTTATTATTTAAGTTTTGTCATTAACATTCGCATCGGGTGCAATGTCCTGCTAAAAGGATTCAATACCAAACCAAGGGATTCCAGTGTTGTTGCGCCTAAAAGCGGCTCATCTCCTTCTTCGCCATAAACAACCGGGGCCGCACCTCCTTCGCCTTCAAATTCAAAATACGCACTGCAAACCTTTCTTTTTAGTGTAGTTCCATCAGCCAATGAAAAAACCATTTCTTTGTAGGGTTCAATATCCAGCTCATCTAAAATTTTGCCCGGCACCAGGCTGTAAACCGCGCCGCTATCTATCAAAAAATTTACATCTGCTGTTTTCACAGATTTGCGGTGTTCTTTTACTTTCAATATTGCATTGGTTATTCCCATTTTTTAATTTGCCTTTGCCCTACACTCCCCGATAATCGCATCTACTTTTTCTTTTGTTAAATGCTCGCGGTAAGTTTTGCCCAATTGCATCATCGGTGCATAACCGCATGCGCCCAGGCATTCTACGGGCTTTAACGTGAATAGTCCGTCAGCAGTAGTTTCTCCTGCTTTGATGTTTAATTTTTGTTTGATATAATCGATGATATCGTCGCTGCCATTTAACATGCAGGGGCCTGTCTGGCAAACTTCAAATAGATATTTTCCAACAGGTTTTAAATTGTACATGCTATAAAAACTCGCCACTTCGTACACTTCAATTGGTTCGATATTCAGCAGTGTTGCAACGTAGTCCATTACAGGTGTATCCAACCATCCTCCAAACTCCTGCTGCGCCAGGTGCAATACAGGCAGCAAAGCGCTTTTGTGCTTTCCTTCGGGATAACGTTTCATTATCTCATTTACCTTATTTAACTTTTCTTCTGAAAACTGGATATCCATTTTTATTTGTTCTTTCTCTTTTTCAAAAATTTCCCGGCATTTTTTCAATCCATGCCGGCTATCCCGGTGCCGGATCAAAACTAATCCTGCTATCTACGCATCCAACTCCCCTGCGATCAAATTTAAACTACTCATTGTAATTACGGCGTCGCTTAACATACCGCCCTGTACCAATTCAGGATATGCCTGGTAGTAAATAAAGCAGGGCCTGCGGAAATGCAGGCGGTACGGTGTTCTTCCGCCATCACTGATCAGGTAAAAGCCCAACTCGCCATTTCCTCCTTCAACTGAACTATATATTTCACCGGCCGGAATTTCTGTCTCGCCCATTATGATCTTGAAATGATATATCAGCGCTTCCATTTTGGTGTACACGTCTTTTTTCTCCGGCAGGTAATAGGCGGGCACATCGGCGTGGAACACCTCTGCCTCAGCTCCTTTAAATTCCTGTACTTTTTTGTAAGCCTGCTCGATCATGCTCAGGCTCTGCCACATTTCTTGCTGCCTTACCAAAAACCGATCGTAGCAGTCGCCCGTTTTACCAATAGGAATAGTAAATTCCAAATCTTCGTAAGAACTATAGGGTGTATGAGCGCGTACATCATAATCAACGCCGGCTGCCCTTAAGTTAGGCCCGGTAAATCCATAATTCAATGCCCTTTCTGCCGAAATTGGTCCACAACCGATCGTACGCTCCATAAAAATCCGGTTGCGGGTAAACATAGATTCAAATTCTTTCAGCGCTTTTGGGTAGGTAGCCAGGAATTTCTCTAATCTTTCAAATGCAGTATTAGTAAAATTTCGTTCGAAACCGCCAATACGACCAATATTTGTAGTGAGGCGGGAACCACACACTTCTTCATATATTTCGTAGATCAATTCCCTGAATTGCATCAGGTAAAGAAACCCGGAGTAAGCGCCGCTATCCACGCCTACAATTGAATTACAGATCAAATGATCTGAAATCCTGGATAATTCCATGATAATAATGCGTAAATAATCGACCCGTTTAGGCAATTGTATCTTAAATAGCCTTTCACAGGTGATGTGCCAGCCCATGTTATTTATGGGAGAAGAGCAATAATTTAAACGATCAGTAAGTGGGGTAATCTGGTAAAGTGGACGTCTTTCAGCCAATTTTTCAAAAGCCCGGTGAATATATCCTACTGTTGAAGTAGCTTTCATGATCCGTTCACCATCCAATTCAAGAATATTTTGAAACACTCCATGTGTTGCGGGGTGAGTGGGCCCAAGGTTAAGCGTGGTGGTTTGTTTTTCTATACTTCCTTCCGGTAAAAGAATATGGTCATTCATTATTTGCCTTTAATATTTTTATCAGCTTTTTAATATTTTCATAAAGCAGGCTAACATTCAATGCTCAAATGACTCATTGTCATTTACTTAAGGCTTTATTGCAGGTTTGGCCTAACCTTAATCTCCAAAGAAGAAAAGGGTTTGAGTTAATGACATTGAATAGTGAATGTCAGATACCAGTTCCGCTATATTGACAATTGTACACTTTAGTGACTCACCTGAGAGATTCTATCTTCCAAACATCTCATCATCCTTATCCGTTCTCGTCTGGTCCTCCAGTGGGAATTCTTTGCGCATTGGAAAATAATCCATTTCATCCACATTTAAAATTCTAATCAGGTTCGGATGACCCGTAAAATTAACTCCAAAAAAATCGAAAGTTTCTCTTTCCATAAAATTGGCAGCCTGGTATAATGCTGTCGCGCTATAAACGTCCGGTGTTGCAATGTCTGTAAAAACTTTAAAACGGATGCGGATGTTATCGACCAAATTATGCAAATGATATACAATGGCTAACTCTTCCCCCTTTCGGTCAGGATAATGAACAGCTTGCAGGTCGGTCAAAAAACGGAATTTTAACTCCGGATCATCAAATAAAAATTGTAATACTTTTAAGTTAAGCGCTTTAGGGCCGGTAAAAGTCAGCATACCATATGGTTCCTGCCAGTCCACAAGCTCGTCGCCAAATTTCTCTGTCAGTTTTTGTTTTATTATCTCGTTGTTCAACGGCATCTTATTTTCTTATTTCTCTTGCAGCCCTATTGTATCCCGTAACTTGTCATCAGTTCCTTGTATTTATCACCGTTTCTTCTCCTTAAACTTTCCTGCCCTACCAATTCCTGGATCTTTAGAAATCCATCCAGTATTGCTTCTGGCCGTGGCGGACAACCCGGAACATACACATCTACCGGTATTACCTGGTCGATGCCCTGTAGCACTGAATACGTATCGAATATACCACCGCTACAGGCGCAGGCGCCAACGGATAATACCCATCTTGGTTCTGCCATCTGTAAATATACCTGGCGCAGAACCGGCCCCATTTTCTTAGAAATTGTGCCCATCACCATCAAAAGATCGCATTGGCGTGGGGAAAAACCTACCCTTTCTGAACCAAACCTGGCAAGGTCGTAGTGGCTGGCCATAGTGGCCATAAATTCGATACCGCAACAGGAGGTTGCGAAAGGCAGCGGCCAAATAGAATTTTTGCGCGCAAGACCTACCACTTTTTCGAAAGAGGTCGCCATAAATCCATCCCCCATCATTCCCTCGGGGGCTTCCACCATTTTAAGCTTAGTATTATATTGTACTGGACGTGACATAGACTTAATTTAATAATGTACCAATGTGCTAATTAAATAACTCCAATAGCCCCTATTTGTTCAATCAACTATCCAACATTAGCAAATAGCGCATTGGCTAACCAGCTAACTTATTTAATCCTCCCAATTCAACGCACCCTTCTTAATTATATAAATAAACCCTGCCAGGAATAATCCTATGAACATGGTCACAGCTATAAATCCCTGCCAGCCCAATGCCCTGAAATTAACGGCATAAGGATAGAAGAATATTACTTCCACATCAAACAAAACAAATAAAATAGCGACTAAAAAATATTTAATGGCCATCGGTTGGCGGGCGTTCCCTTTTACCTCGATACCACTTTCAAAGTTTTGCAGTTTTTCGGACGTTTGTCTTTTAGGGCCAAAGCTATGCGTGAGAATCATCATCGTGGCAATAAATCCAATCGCAAAAAACAATTGGATGCCGATAGGCAAATAATTGGAAGCGTTATTGATATTATCGGCCTGGAGGATAAAAAATTGCATACTGCAAAAATAGGGTAGGGTGAGCAAATAACAATCTTACGTTTGTAAAAAAGAAAATCCCCGCTCTTTTTACAGAGCGGGGACCATATTTATTTTATTACTATATTATTATTTATTTGTTCCGGCTGCAGGCTGTTTAGGCGCAGTTCCCTGAGCGGCTGGCTTATCTCCGGCCGGTTTGGTACCTGCTGCTTTGTTTTGCTTTGGAGTAGCAGGCGCATTCATGTTCATTGACCCAATCACCGCTTTATTATCCAACGCTTCTTTATCTGCCGGATCAATCGCCAATACGCTATCGCAATAATTTATTGCCATAGCTTTATCTTTTTTGATATTGGCAAAATAAGCGACAAAATATTTATAACTTCCGATCAGCTGATTTTTATACTTTGTTTTATCCACTGTTCCAACATCGATCGCTTTTTGAAAAGATGGATTCGCCAGGCCCTGTTCCATAGTAGAATCGATCGCCCAGTTAGCCTTGCCTATCATGTAGTAGCTGAAAGCATCTTCCGGAAACTTTTGACTATACAGGTAAAATATATCGATAGCTGGTTTATAGTCACCCGACCTGAAATAATTATATCCTGCGTAGTATAGATCAGTTTTAGTTGGTTCTTTTTTAATAGTGATTATTTTACTGAACCAATCAGCCGCTTCCTTAAATTTCTTTTGGCCTTCATAATAAGATGCTATATTCTTTATATAAGTAACCTTATTAGCGTCAAGGGTATCCAACATAACCGCTTTGTCAACATACGTGCCCGCCAAAGAATCATTTCCTGGAAATTTAAGTAATACACTGGCGTAAGTTGAGTAGTCACCCATACCAATTTGACCCGTATCGGCCTTTTTAAAATAATTATCAAAAGCTTCTTTTGCTTTTAAAGAGTCGCCTAACCTATTATAAGCGTATCCTTCGATACCATATAATTTTGAATACGGATTGGGCGTTGCAGCTATACACTGGTCGGCCATAGTGATGGCTTCTTTAAATAATCCCTGCGCATATTTCATAGATGACTTATAATAACAATTTTTAGGATCGTCATCAGTATTGGCCAAATATTTATCCAGGTAAGCACCTGATTTTGTTACATCTGTATTATAATATAAATCGGATAAATTTTTATAAACGGGTCCATAAGCCGGATCTTTTGCGATTGCTTCATTGAAATATTTCATGTAGATCTCTTCCTGTCCTGATCCCTGTGTTTGATAGATCTTGCCGATCCTGTATGATGCCCTGGCATAATTGGGATCAAGATTTAACGCAGATTGATACGATATCTGCGCATTGCCTCCATCCATCAACATCCTGTAAGCATCGCCCATGTAAACAAATACGGCTGGTTCTTTAAATTTCTTTAAGCCGGTGGCTAATTTTAATTTTTCAATGGCGTAATTGGGATCACCGTTTTTATTGTCAAAATTTGAGTTGGCCCTGCCCACAGCGGTCAATACTTCAAGATCTTTATTTTGGCTAAGGGACAGCGCAGTCTCAAAACGATTACGCGCATCCTGTGATTTACCTTCCAGTAATTCAATGTTTCCCATACCCGCGATCAATAAAGGATTGTTAGCACTTGCTTCCAATGCCTTGCGGTATAATTCTTTTGCCTCATTCAATTCTTTTGGGCCAAATTCGCCCTGGGATATGGTTGCCATTCCCAACCAATAAATCGCTTCTGTATTAGTGGGAGCAGCCGCAATCAGTTTCTCAAATACACCTTTCGCGCTTTGGTACCGTTCATAATACATAAATTTTTTACCCTCTTCAATAGTTTGCGCTTTCATTGCCTGTGAAAGAAACAACGTAGTTAAAACCAGCAATCCAGATTTGATCTTCTTCATTTTATTTTACCGTTTAAGACTTTACAATGATATTAATTTAAAATGGAAACTTTTACAAATGCCAATTATTCTTTTTCTAATTTTTCATTGATCTTTACATTACGAATACCGAATCCAATTTTACTTGCGCCCAAATAAGCTCTGCGGAAAATCAACTGGCCTCTTTCATATTGCATAAAATTTACGAAACCAGAACCCAGCCCTGCATAGTTTTCCTTAATGATATAAAACAAACCACGTACCAAAGGATACCGTCTTGTCAAAATGTTTAGCTGGTTTGGCTTTACATACGGAGAATCGGCACACTCGTCGCATTTTACATACACCATTTTAACTTTCTTTAACATTTCCACCTGGGCAGTATCTTCGGGATTGCCTATCCAGCTGATGCCAACCAGGCCTATCGCATTTTCATTTGCCGCCACGTAGTCCAATACTGCCTTACTATTACTTACCGCACGCACTACACCCGTGTCAAACCGCTTTCCCTTTAAAATGCTGTCAATGGCAAAGCGCACCGTACTGGTGGCGCTTAATCCGTCAAAAATTATTTGTTCCTTCTTACCCATAGATCCGGACAATTGCTTTTGCAGACGCTCAAAAGTAAAAATCGTATCGTTGCTGTGATTATTGACAATTATGGCAATAGCGTCTGTTGCGATCTCATCTGAGCGGGGATAATAGTTCAATGAGTCCTTCATGTAATCCTCTTCCCTCCTGCTTAATATCCTGGTTACGATAACCATTCTTGTCAGAGAATCCTTCAAAATATCTTTCAAACAGTCAGCTTCGGGTTTATATTCGGCAATAATTTTTGCCCCGGGGTACGAGCCTTCGAAAGCCTTTATCTGCTCATCGATTACTGGCTTAAAAGATTCATCCACACTTATATGAATGGTGCCACTGGTAAGGGTATCCGTTACCTCCGCCTGCTTTTTTGATTTGCAATTTGTCAACCCCCCACACAAAATAAATAAGAACCCTATGGTAACGATCACCCTTGCGCTATTGTGCTTCTTCATCAGTTTCTAAAATAATTTTTCTTATACCCTCGATATATTCTAAAGGCCCCATACATCCAGCAGATAATGGCAAATATTTTGATCAATACAGGATCATACTGGTTAATGTAAGCCTGTGTTAATTTTACCGGGAACATAAAAAAGAATCCCACAATTATCATAAAGCCACCCATTCCATAATTAGTAATAGAGCGCATGCGGATAAGCCCCTTGTCCCGCTCGCTAAGCTGTTCTTTTTCAAATTCTTCCAATGCCATATTTTACTTTTTTAAAAAAAAATTGAAGATAATCAATCAATACTGCTTTTTGCGGACTGGCAATTTACTAAAATAATTACGGAAAATCAGCCCTGGTGACTAAACTTGACAGGAATAATATAATATCCCGGTATCTCTTCCTTTTCTATTTGTTTTTTTATCCCTCGTTGTATTTGTTTCTCTTTCAAAAAGAATGCCTGGCGCATCGCTTCTCGTTATTATTTCACCGCAAATACCTGCGGGCTTTGTTGCCAAAGATCCTAATCAAAAACGACCCTGAGGAAATGAGATGCATTTATGGGACAAATCCACAAAGTGCCTCCGGGAGCTTGTAAATCGGGTTTCCGCAGAACATGGCAAGCAGCCGTTAATACAGGTCGGGGGCCGTATATACCAATAATGATATTTCTCCTGTTAATGGCGGTCCACACACAGCTTTCTTCCGCTAACATCATATATTTGCTGCATGAAAATTTTGATGGTATGCCTCGGCAATATTTGCCGGAGCCCGCTTGCAGAAGGTATTTTACAGGATAAGATCAAAAAGGCCGGATTGGATTGGGAAGTTGATAGTGCTGGCACCAATGGATACCACATAGGTGAACAACCTCACCGGCTCTCACAAAAGGTTGCAAAAATAAAAGGGATAGATATCAGTTGCCAGAAATGCAGGCGTTTTGTTAAAGAAGATTTTGACAGGTTTGATTTAATTTATGCGATGGCTGCAGACGTAATCGATGAAATGAAATGGATCGCGAAAGAAAAGTACAATGACGCTTTGGTAGACCTGCTTTTAAATGAATCGCATCCCGGTGAAAACAGGGATATTCCTGATCCGTGGTATGGAACCGAACCAGGCTATCATAAAGTATATGACCTGATCAACGAAGCTTGTGCAGCAATCATAGAGAATCATAAAGTAAATGATGGCGTTTAATATTACTATTCCGGCACTAAATTTAAACTCTCTTAACTAATAGAATTATGGCTAAACCAAGCATCCCCCAGGGCACGAGGGATTTCCCCGCCGACGTTGTGCGCAAAAGGAATTATATCCTGTCAACCATACGATCCGTTTTTGAATTATATGGATTTGAGCCTTTAGAAACACCTGCCCTGGAAAACCTCGATACGCTAATGGGAAAATATGGCGAGGAAGGCGATAAGCTGATCTTTAAAATATTGAACAATGGCATCAACAACCCAAAAAATACGGAAAAAGCGAAGGCCGGTTTTGAAAAAGCCCTGGAGGGAAAAAGTAGCAGTGAGCTTACAGAAAGAGCGCTGAAATACGATCTCACCATACCTTTTGCGAGATATGTCGCCATGAATCACACTAAGCTAACATTTCCCTTGCGTCGTTACCAAATGCAATCGGTTTGGCGCGCAGACAGGCCGCAGAGAGGCCGTTACCGTGAATTTTTGCAGTGCGATGCCGATATAGTTGGAAGTACTTCTCCTTTAAATGAAGTGGAACTCGCTAATATTTATCACCTGGTCTTTAATAAATTGGGGCTTTGGGACTATGAATTAAAAATAAATAGCCGCAAGATCTTAACGGCATTATCGGAACTTTGTGGTGGCGCTTCAAAAATGACCGATATCACAATCGCTATTGACAAACTGGATAAGATCGGCCTCGAAAAAGTAAAGGAAGAATTAGCGCTGCGGGAACTTACAGAACCGCAAATCGAGCTCATCGAAAAATATTTGTCTATTACCGGTACCAATGAAGAAAAGTTGGCACAAATAAAAACCCTTGTTGGAAATATACAAATCGGGCAAGAAGGTATTAAAGAAGTAGCGCTTTTATTTCAGCAAATAACCAATACAAAAGTTGAAATTGATTTCACCCTTGCCAGGGGATTAAATTATTACACCGGGATAATTTTTGAAGCCAAGGCTCCTGCGGAAGTGTACATTGGCAGTATTGGTGGAGGAGGCCGCTATGATGACCTCACCGGCTTATTTGATGTACCGGGCATACCAGGCGTAGGCATTAGCTTTGGTGTAGATAGAATATATGATGTGTTGGAGGAGTTGAATCTTTTTCCTGAAGAAGTGCACACTGGCACCAAAGCAATATTTTTTAATATGGGCGAAGAGGAAAGCCGTTATGCATTTGGAATTATGCAACAGTTAAGGGAAAAGGGTGTGTCCTGCGAAATGTACTACGAATTTGTTAAGATAAATAAACAGTTCAGTTATGCCCAGAAAAAAAAGATCGGGTATGCTATCATCATCGGCAGCAAAGAAATAGAGCAAAATTATTGCCTGGTAAAAGACCTTGGGACAGGGCTTCAGGAGGTGGTTGTGTTTGAAAGGTTGTTTGAATATTTTAATAAATAATAACAAGTTTGTGAAAGTCGCGACTTAATTTTTCACTTTATTTGTTATTTGAATTTCCAATAAAATAAAAATCAATTTATGCAAATCCATTTCCGTAGACTAATGATCATTTGTATTGTGCCGGCTATATTTGCATCCTGCGCAAAAACCAATACACAAGGTAAACTAATACCAAAAGAAGCCGCTTTTGTAATTACCATGGATGGCAAATCCCTGTCTGCCAAGCTACCCTGGGATGAGATAAAAAAGAACCCGCTTTTTAAGGAGATCAATGATGATTCAAGTTTGCCGGCTGCTTTAAAAAGTTTGCTGGACAACCCTGAAACTTCTGGCGTAAATACCGAAACAGACTTGCTGTTCTTTGTGGTAAAGGATAGCATCGGTGGTTATATTGGCTTTGAAGGAACGGTGAAAGACGAGACTATTTTTAAAGCCTTCAACAAGCAAATAGCAGGAAGTGGCGTGGAGAGTGAAAAGGATGATGTGCAGTTCATCAGTAAATTCCCGGTTTGTGTGGGCTGGACAAAAGAAAAATTTGTATATGTTTTTGATGTTCCGCAATTATATCAAACCGACGAACTTACCAAAAGAATGATAAGAGATTCGATCAGCGTCAACAAGGTTCGCGCACGGGATATCGGCGCTGCCTGCAAAGCAGTTTTTGCTTTAAAAGAAAGTAATAGCCTGGGGAAAGATGAAAGATTTACCGGGCTGATGAAGGAAACCGGCGACGTACATTTCTGGGTAAATGCTGAACAAATAATCAAGGGCGGTTCCACAAATACCAGTTTTGCCATGATCGACCTGGATAAGTTCTATGAAGGAAGCGTTACAACCGCCACCATGAATTTTGAGGACGGCCGGATGATGGTAAATGCAAAGACGTATGCGCTTGGGAAAATAATCGACATATTTAAAAAATATAGTGGCGCAAAGGTCAATGAGGAAATGATCAAACGTATGCCGGGAAAAGATATTGCGGGAGTAATGGCGTTGGGTTTTAAACCTGAGGCGCTAAGGGAACTGATACAATTGACGGGGCTGGAAGGCTTACTAAACCTCAATAATATAGGTTTTAGTTTTGATGATCTTATTAAAGCCAATAAAGGCGATATACTGGTCGGCGTATCGGATGTAGCTTTAAAACCTGATACTACTGCTAAATTCATGGACCAGGACGACAACATGCCTGGCATGAAAAGACCTGAATTCAATTTTATTTTTGCCGCATCTATCGGCAATAAAGAATCCTTCAACAAACTTATAAATGCCGGGGAAAAGCTTGGGCACCAGTTTTACGGTGATAAAAAGCCTTTCTCATTTAGTTCCAGCAGCGATTGGTTCGCGCTTAGTAACAACAAACAAAGTGTCGACCAGTTCCTGGCGCCAGCCAACACCAATTTTGACTTTATCAATAAAATAAGCGGTGAGCCTTTTGGCGGTTACCTGGATATCCAGACAGTCCTGAAAGCCTTTAAGGCCGAAGCCACTAAAGACAGTTCTGCAAAAATTGCTTACGAGGCTACATTGAACATGTGGAGTAATATTATATGGAAGGGTGGTAATTACAGTGATGGCGGAATATCACACACAGTAGAAATTAACCTGGTAGATAAAAGCACCAACAGCCTGAAACAATTGAATCAATACGCGGCCAAATTAAGCGAATTATACAAGGAACTGCGAAGGAAGCAGAAACAGGAAGTTATGGCCTTCCAGGATTTTCAATCTGCTGAAGATACAACAGCCACACGGTCCGGTAAAACAAAATAAATCCGAAAAAACAGGTTGCCAGTCCATCATAGGATTGGCAGTTCTTAATATGTATTATGCAAATATTATTGCAAAAAGTTTGGCCGGCTTTTTTTGAAGAAAACAAGGTGAACGAGTCGCAGGTATGGAATAAAACGCTGTTATTAAAGAAAGGAGAAAATATACATATCATAGCGCCCAGCGGAAGCGGCAAAACCTCCCTGATCCATTTTTTATACGGACTGCGAAATGATTACAACGGCCATATTTTTTATGAAACCAATGAAGTATCTGATGAAATCAGCCATTTTAATGCCGAGAAATTTTCTACCTGGCGGCGGCAACATATCAGCATCGTGTTCCAGGACCTCCGCCTGTTTACCGAACAGACCGTATTGCAGAACCTGGAAATAAAAAGGTCATTATATCCTTTTCACCAGGAGAATAATATTGAGGCGATGGCAAAGCGGTTAGGTATAGAAAGTAAGCTCCACAAGCTTTGCAAAACCTGCAGTTATGGAGAACAGCAACGGATCGCAATAATCAGGTCGCTGCAACAACCTTTTGATTTTTTATTGCTGGATGAACCGTTTAGTCACCTGGATGAATCAAACAGGGAAAAAGCAATGGAACTGATTGAGGAAGAAAGTAAAAAAAGAAATGCCACCATAGTTTTGGCCGATCTGAGAGAGATTATTTATTTTAAATCAGAAAGAACGCTGCACCTGTGAGGAAACATGGAAGGTGAAAGGGTTAAGATAAAGCACCTGGAATCCGTGCGGCCTGGTCATCGATCTCAAAACCCAAATCTTCCATCTAAACTTTTAACCATTTTATTCGATGCCTTCTTACAAAAATATCGCTCCTTTTTTAGCTGCCGGGCAAAACTGGCTGTCGATGTGGCTAAGCTATATCGGCCTTGGGGTGGGCGTTGTATTGTTGCTAAGTTCTATCCAGATGTATATCAACATTAACTACCTGGTAAAAGAAAAGCAGCGTCGTACAGCAGGTGCCGATTTTATTTCTGTTACCA
Organism: Ferruginibacter sp.; assembly: GCA_039916545.1. Classification (GTDB taxonomy): domain Bacteria; phylum Bacteroidota; class Bacteroidia; order Chitinophagales; family Chitinophagaceae; genus Ferruginibacter. The sequence goes on along the minus strand of JBDSLD010000073.1, from coordinate 480 downwards.
AAACAATCACCAATGACAACATGGGAAAGGATAACAGCTTTACAGCCGTCGACCTTAAAGACATCCGGGCGCAATCCTTTATTGAAGATGCGGCGCCGCTGATCTCTAACCAGTTTCGTGTAAAAGCAAGTGCCGGCAGCATCATTCCATTCAGCACCGATCTTTTTTTAGAATCACTCGATGAAAAATTCCTGGATACCGTACCTGCGTCTTTCACCTGGAAAGAGGGCCAGCAGGAGGTACCTATTATTTTTTCTGCTGATTTTATAGAAATGTACAATGTATTTGCACCCAGCCAGGACCTGCCGCAGTTGTCCGACAAAACCATGTCGGCGGTAAGTATCATACTGGAATGCTACACGCCTTATGGCGTAAAAAATTACCGGGCGCGGATCGTTGCACTAAGCGACCGGATCAATTCCGTATTGGTACCTAATAATTTTATGCAATGGGCAAATAAAAATTTCGGAGGCGTTTCAG
>JBDSLD010000072.1:0-82564 GCA_039916545.1 Ferruginibacter sp. | reverse complement strand
CATCGCCGTTACCGCTCACGGCAATACCATTCAGGAAGCTTTAAAAGCCGCATTGGAAAAATTAAAAAGCTCACTCGATACTACGCTTGGTAAATTACAAAATCGTTAGACTTTAGATTTTATTTGTGCTGGTTGCCATCACTTTTTTCTATCGGATTTATGGAAAATGGCTTTGAAGCATCATAGAATTTTAATTCCCTGATATCAGCCGGAAGATTAAATCCATTTTGCTCCAGCCTTGTTTTTACTTTTTGAATGAGCCTTCCACGGGTTTGCAGGGTGCCTCGCCTAAAGTCTTCTGTGGTAACCCAAAAAAATACTTTTAAATTTACCGTACTTGCGCCAAGTTCATCTTCGACAACAAAATTAGTATGCGTTTCATCTTTTACGATCTCTTTATCTTCCTCAAAGCAGGCAACAATAATTTCTTTCGCTTTTTCAACGTCATTTTCATAAGCAATTCCAACAACGAAGTCTGACCGGTAAAAACCATCTTCTGTGTAGTTAAATACAGGCTTTGTTAATACATCTGCATTAGGTATATATACATTTCTTCCATCAAAGGTGGCTATTTTGGTATACCTGAACTCCATTGACTTCACCTTCCCAAAAACATTTTCGATTTGTACGGTATCATTCACATGAAAAGGACGATTAAAGGCAAGGATAATGCCGGCTAAAAAATTTTCAGCAATATCTTTAAATGCAAAACCTAAAACCACTGCAGATGCGCCCGCAGTCGCTAATATCGCACCTGCAATACCACTTAACCCGGCAGCCTGAAGTGCAAAAAGACAAAGGCAGATGAGCAAAATTAATTTGACAGCCTTAGCCAGAAAAGTACTCATTAACGGGTCCTGTGATTTCTTCTTTATTCTTTTCTGAAAAACAGCTGTAAGCCAGCTGACAATAAAATTCCCTGCAACTAAAATTAAAATGGCAAGACTTAAGCGAGGTACAGCTTTTAAAAAAGCTACATAGTATACTTCGAGTCTGTTCAAAATTTCATTCATGCTACAATCTTTTAGGTGCAAATGAAATACTGTTAAAGGAGATAATGCTAATTCTTTTCTGATCCGGAAACAAAGCAACCTTTCGGTGATAAAAGGTTGCTTTCAAAAAGCAATTCCTTTGTCGACAATTATTTGTCGCGTTTCCTATCCAGCAATTACGAAAATGATTATTACTACTGTAGGCAAAGCACTTGCCAAAACGTCTGGCATTCAAAAACCCGCCTCACTCAGTGTATAGAGATCTTAAGAACCGAAAGTTAAAGGATTTCAAAGTTCATTATGTTTAATATAGTAACTGGTAAAAAGGCAATGGCGAGCAGAAGTAGATAAAATTTGCTGACCAGATTCTAAATCCATCGCGCCGATTGGTGCTTTATAACAAAAACAAGAGCGGAAATTGAAGATGTATTTAGAGAACAGAGATAATTACGTTTTTCAAGGTACTTAGTTATCCGCTTCCTTCTATCACGTTTAGCATCGAAATAACATGAATTGATGCTGCCTATTTTAAAAAATGGTAGCTGCACTTATGAATGGTATCCCAATAAAGAACAGATCATACGCATGACATACGGCCGGTTTTAAAACCTTCGCTTGCTCTTCTACCACCTGATAGTCATTAAGATCTCCATACCCCTACATTAAACTAATTATCTAAGTATGATATTATCAAAAACATTCAGATTACAAACCAACGCTGTATACAGATTGCTTCACTTTTATTTAAAGCATAAACTTCAATTGAACTAATTAAAATCAGCTTTGGGTGGGGTATAGTTAAAAATAAGCGTACCTATTCTTTTATTAAATCCCATAACAGGGGATGATATTTCTAAAGTATTCTCATCAATTTTAGTAACTATGGTACTGTCGTTGTTTAAGTAAGCAGCGTTACCAACAGCAGCGTAGGGTTTGCCTTCCTGCTTTTTATTTGTAGACGAAATCACAGTTCCTTTCTCATCAACAACTGTAATGGTTTGAAAGTTTTTTTCTTTTACCATGTCATTCGCATACAGGTTCACGGCCTCTATGTTTGCCTTCATCATTTCTGTTCGTATAGCCCACACATAAGGCTTAGCCACTAATTTCAAATACCTGTAATCCGACATAAGTAGTAATTCGTTGGCTTTTTGTTTCAATAATGTCTCCTTTTTTTCATTCTCTTTTTCAAGTTTTTTTATCTCTATAGCTTTCAAAATCCAAAGAGCTGCAAAGAGTAATATAATAACACCCGATGCAACTATTATTTTGCTTTTTGCCGAGGAGAAAAAGGAGTTTTTATCTGCGCCGTCTTTAGGGTTGTTTTCAATGTTTTCCATAAAAATTTTATTGCAGGCATTAAACACCTAAGCCAAGGTTTGAGAGCAAAAGTAATACCTTTATAAAGGTAATGAATTATATAAATATTTAAATTTTGTTGAGATGAAAAAGATATTAGTGTTGATTAATGATTATAATGTACCTGCCACCGCGCTAAACTTTGCCGTCAAACTTGCACTTCAAACCGAGGCAACTCTATTTGGCATATTTGCTCAAAGCATTAAATACAGTGTCGACAACTACCTTTTTCCAAGCGATATGAATCTCAGCGATAAAGATATAATACCAGCAAAAGATGAGGATGAGCATTTGAAGTTTTTAAATATTGGTATGAAATTATTCGCCGAAGCCTGCGAAGCGGAGAATGTTTCTTTTAAAACCCATTCAATCAGTACGAATCATTTAGAAACACTAATAGACTACAGTGCTTTTGCTGACCTGATTGTATGCGATGCAGACACACGCCCAATCCATTATTCGATGAACACATTTTTAGCAGATACTCATTGCGCAGTATTATTGATTAACAAAGATTACACCAATGCCGGCACGTTAGTATTTGCCTACGACGATAAATTGTCAAGTATAAACGCCATCAGGTTGTTTACATACCTTTTTGGCTTTTACAGAGATTTGCCTGTTCACTTTGTCTCGGTATTACCAACTAATGTGCTTGGATTAGAGTATGATGATCTGATCAGAGAGTGGCTGCCCCTGCACTATTCAAATGCGAAAATTGAAATTATTAAGGGCGAAACGAAAAATGAGCTTACAAATTATATCAACGGATTATCTAATCCGCTTATTGTTATGGGCGCTTTTGGCAGAAGTTCATTATCTAGATTTTTTAAAGAGAGTCTTGCCAACTTTATCATTACGCAAACAAATGCGCCAATATTTATTGCACACAACTAACATGGCCTTATAGGCTACCGATGATACATCAGGCCTTTACAATAACCAGTTGCATGATGCATTAAGGAAAGCAGCAATAAGTTTTGGTGTGAAAGCGACAGGAATTATTAACAGGGCCCGGATATTAAAACGGTTCCCGTGATTATCACCTATTTTACATCGTGGGCAGATGAAGAGGGATTGCTGCATTTTACAGACAATATCTATGTACGTGATAAAAAACTGGCCGCACATTTATTATATATGAATAAAATTTTGTCGGTATGAGCAGATTATATAAAGGGATGCGTAAATATTACAGTAAAACAGTTAACAGTATTGCGTTTTATCCTGCGCTGATTTCTCTAGGTTTTTTGGTGCTGTCAATCTTAATGCTTGAATTAGATTTTTCCCAAACGGGAAAGCAGATTAAGTCGCAACTAAACTGGTTAAGCTTACGGGATGCAAGCACCGCACGTTCTATACTTACAACCATTTCCGGAGGCATAATTTCGCTTACTGTATTTAGCTTTTCAATGGTAATGATACTATTGAACCAGGCTGCCTCACAAATGAGCAACCGCATGCTCGACAGCATGATTGGCAATAGGTTTCAACAAGTTATCCTGGGCTTTTATATAGGCACTATCGTCTATTCCCTTTTTCTATTGAGTACAATACGCGATATAACGTCAGGTATCTATGTACCTGCTTTAAGCATTTATCTGTTGCTCCTGTTTACTGTTGTCGACATTTTTCTGTTTATTTACTTTTTGCACTATGTAACACAGTCCGTTAAATTTGAAACTATTATCAATCGTATACATAAGAAGACTTTACACACACTCCAACATCATTGCAGCCCTGAAAAGCCAACCATATTTACTCCAGGCGGACAAAGATCACAAACCATTTATATGCCTTCGTCCGATTACTACCAGGGATTTAATAAAACATCACTAATGGCCTTTGCTGAAAAATACGATGTGCTCGTTCAAATGCTTCATTTTCCTGGCTCATATTTGTTACAAGGCGTCCCACTACTTGCTATTTTTGGGGATAAAGAATTATGTGAGAATGATATAAATGAACTGATGATTACAATAGATTTATACCGCGGACAACCCATTGATAAAAATGCTTATTATGGCTATCATCAACTCGCTGAGGTTGCCATCAAGGCATTAAGTCCGGGTATAAATGACCCCGAAACAGCAGTACTGAGCATACATGCCTTAACCGATCTTTTCAGGTTTAGATTGAATAATTATCTTTCATTAACGATAGCTGATGAAGATGGGGTAATACGTATTGCTGAAAAAAAAACCTCATTTGAGGAATTATTTGCAGAATGCTTTTATCCTATCTGGAAATATGGGAAAGAAGATACGTACATTCAGGATGCATTATTGCAAATGACCCAACAGTTATTACAATGCGATGGGAAGCAGGAAAATCAGCAGCTATTGCAAAAATTTGAGACGAAAATAAACTCTCAAATGAATTTAATAGAAAAATAAAATTTTGCTATGTTTCAAATCAAATCGCTCATTTACCTTTTTGTTCGGGTCAATGCTGCGGACCTGTAGAGTAAATTGCCCCCGAGACTTTGGAGCTTCTGCGTGTGAACTTTTACGGCATGATAATTTTAATCTCTGAATAAGGCAAAACACGTAAACTTTATTTGTATTCAAGTGGCAGGTTGATAACATATTTATTCTGGTTGACTGGTCCCAATACGTTTGTTCAAGCTATGGACTTTAGTCCGGGGTTTTAGCTTCTACAAACACTTATTGCTCTTGTAGAAAAAGACTTGCGAAGCCGCCATGGACTTTCAATCCTTCGTCAACCTAAGGGTTTTCAACCTATATTATTTTAATTCCATTTTTAAAAAATTTGCTAAATGCATTGATACGATCTTCTTTTTAATCTCCTTTTAATGACCTATTAATATCAGCGAAATAATATTGCCACAATGGAAATGCATTTTATTAAGGCAGGTAATTTATGAAAGAAATTGCAAAAGTTATTTTCTGGGGAAACACATTACTGGACTATGGTATCGCTGTTCTGGCGATACTTATCAGCTGGATTGTGTTAATGCTAATCAGGAGAAAATTGTTATTGATATTCAAGAACCTTGCATCCCGCAGCAATTCGAATCTGGATGACACGCTTGTTGAAATAGGGGAAAAATTTGTTATTCCTTACCTGTATCTTTTAATCAATTATAATATAATTACGCAACTTCATCTTTCTCCAATTATTGAAAAAATTCTTTCTGCAGCCCTTATGGTTATCACAACATACTATGTTGTAAGGCTAATCAACTTTTTCCTTCAAAGATCTGTGACAGGCTACATGATTAAAACAAATGAGCTTCCTGAACGAATAACACAAGTAAGTGGAATGCTGGTAATATTTAAAGTTATCATTTGGGGAATGGGTATCGTTATGCTGGCAGATAACCTTGGCTATAATGTTACAACTATTATTGCCGGAATGGGCATAGGTGGTATTGCTATTGCCCTTGCAGCGCAAAATATACTGGGAGACCTGTTCAGTTATTTCGTTATATTTTTTGATAAACCATTTGAGATTGGGGATTTTATTGTCGTAGATAATAACAGCGGTGTTGTAGAAAAAATAGGTATTAAATCATCCCATGTAAGAAGCCTTGACGGGCAACAACTGGTAATGCCGAATGCTGAGATTGTAAAATCGGTGATACATAATTATAAACGGTTGCAGCGAAGAAGAGTCGTATTTAGCATAGGTGTTGTATATAATACTACCTCCATTGTGTTGCGTAGTATCCCGGATATTGCGGCCGATATTATTGTGAGGCAACCATCTGTTACTTTCGACCGTGCCCACTTCAAATCTTTCGGCGACTTCAGTGTTAATTTCGAGATAGTATATTATATAGAGTCAGCAGATTATTTATTGTATATGAATACGCAACAAAATATTTGTTTGAATATTTTTGAAAAATTTGAAGAAGCAGGAATTGAATTTGCTTTCCCTACACAAACACTGTTTATTAATAATCAAAACGGTACGGCAGAAAGGGAGAAAAAAGAATATGTTGAATGTGAACGAACGAGGTAGCTATAAATCCATACAATAGCACTTTACTAATCAGGCGTCGGTGACGGATCATGCCGGCAATGGATATCTGTTTTGTACACTGCTAATTTCAAAAAAAAATTAAAATCATGAAAAATATCATACTCATTTTTTTTGGCCTTTTATTATTTTTTAACGCATCTGCACAAGTAGAATCTGAGCAACTGTCCGAACCGGGAATCGCTCCAGGTTTGAAGGCAAATTCAAAGAGTATTTACGGAAAATTGATAGATGAAAAGTCCGGAAAGCCGATTCAAGCGGTATCTGTGCAACTTTATGCGGAATTTAATAAAAAAACGGACAGCTTGATAAACGGAATGCTGAGTAAAAAGAACGGCGAATTTTTTTTTGAACACCTTCCGTTTGCCAACAGTTTTCGACTTGTTGTTTCCGCCCTCGGATACCAAACTATTGACCAAAAAATTACACTGAGTAACCAGGGAGAAGGCGACCAGGGGAATTTTAAGAAAGATATTGGTAATATTATGATGCAAAAAGACATCAAACAGTTGGCAGAAGTAATCGTTAGTTCGGCCCGGCCGGGACTCGTAATGGGAATTGACCGGAAGGTTTTTAGTGTTAGTAATAGTCTGATGGCTGCCGGGGGCACAGCTGTGGATATAATGAAAAATATCCCGTCTGTATCAGTCGATATAGAGGGCAATGTTGAATTACGCAACAGTACGCCTCAGATTTTTATAGATGGTCGTCCCACTATTTTAACACTGGATCAAATACCCGCCGATCATGTTGACAAAATAGAACTGATCACCAACCCATCAGCCAAATTTGATGCTGCAACTTCAGGTGGCATCATTAATGTTGTATTGAAAAAGAATAAAAGGGTTGGCTTGAATGGAGTAGCAACAGTAAGCGGGGGCACCCCTGAACTTTTCAGTGGGAATCTCAACCTTAATTTACGCCAGGGTAAGTTCAATTATTTTGTAAGCGCCGGTCATAACCAATCGGGCGGAAAAGCTAAAGGACAAACACTCCGGCAAAATAAAGATGATGGAATAGTAACGGATTATTTTAACCAGTATTCTATTAACAACAGGTCCCGAAACTTCAATTCACTGAGGTTTGGCAGTGATTTTTTTATTGACAACCGTAATACCATCACGCTTTCTCAAAATTTTGTAACCGGTCGGTTTGGTAATTTTGAAACACAGGATCAGCAATACCTGGATAACGATAAAGTGCTGCAGTACTCCGGCCTTCGAAACACTGATGGAAAATCCAGTTTTAACCGCCAAAGCACACGTTTAAATTATACCCACAAATTTCCTGCAGATGGAAAAGAATTAACTGCAGATATCAATTATAACCATGGGAACCGGTCAAATAGTTCAGCTATAAATACTTCATATTTCACTCCTGGTGGTAGTGAGTACAGGGAGCCCTCAATTGTTTGGAATGACGGACTTAGTAAGGAAAACCAACTAACTGTCCAGGCAGACTATACCAATCCGGTTTCGGAACACACAAAAATTGAAACAGGGATTAGAAGTTATCATAATAAATTTTTGAGCTTTTATAATGCGTATGCAGATAATAACGGCAGGCGAATAAAGTTACCACTCAGTAACAATTATGAGTATAATGAAATGGTCAACGCTGCTTATTTTACTTTTTCCTATAAAAAAAAGGATTACTCTTTCCAGGCTGGATTGAGGGGCGAACATTCAAGATTTAAAGGTGAACTGGTAGACAGCGCTTATAAATTCGGATATGAATATCCCAATAAATTGAGCAGTATTTGGGATGCACTGTTTCCTAGTTTATTTGTTACAAAAAAGATCAATGAAGCAGATGAATTACAATTTAATTACTCAAGAAGAATCCGGCGACCACAATTCTGGCAATTAAATCCTTTTACTGATATTAGTGATCCTGTCAACCTCAGGCAGGGGAACCCTCAGTTGCGCCCGGAATTTATAAACTCATTTGAGATCAATTACAGTAAAAATTATAAGGGAGGGAACATGCTGGGTGTTTTGTATTTTAGGAATAACCCCCACGATATTACGGAATATAGTGACACAATTACAACCGCGCAATACCAACAATTTGCCAACGCTGCCATCGATCCAAATGCGATACTTAGTACCTTTATCAATGCCAGTACTACAAACAGGTATGGGGCAGAATTTACCATTCAGCACAAGGCAGGAAAAAATTTTGAAATTACCCCCACCATTAATTTTCAATACCGAACTGTCAACGCCAAAATTAACAACCTTGATCTGAGCAATAAAGGTTTCAACTGGGAGGCAAAACTGATCAGCAATTATAAAATTGAGACGATCAATAAACCTTCCTTGTTCAATAACCTTGGATTTCAACTGATCCTGGATTATGAATCTCCCCGGGTTATACCACAAGGCAGAAGAATCTCTGAATTTGATGTAGATGCTGCTATAAGAAAAGATTTCCTGAAGAATAAAAAGGCATCACTCACTTTTGCGGTGAATGATGTGTTCAATAGCCGCCGGTGGGGAACCATTTACGATACTAAACAATTTTACCAGGATTCGTATCGAAGATGGAATGTTCGCAGTTTCCGTATCACGTTTAGTTACAAATTTGGTGATGCCAATTATTCGCTGTTTAAACGTGGTAGCAAGGAGAACAGTAAAGACGATGATTAATTTTCCGGTCGTTTTCAACTGAAGAAAGTGGCTACGGAGATCAGCAGGATAAAACGCTAATTAAAAGAAAAAAAGACAGGATAATACGAATTTTTTTCCTGGAAAATGTTTCTTTTTCCAGGGTAGGCTCAATAATAGTGCCCCAGGCACAAAAATTTAAATCAGGCACTCATTTTAAAATTGTAGTTGGGCATCAGCTACGATTCTTACAGGCAGGAATTTGTCAGGCCCTTTTCGCAAGTTTTTCAATAGTTAGCCCTTGTATAATTATACTAAATAAAACGCAAAAATAGGTTGCAATTAAAAGGGTATTTTTTGTTTCACTATTAGGCAATGATAAAACAAATGCTAAAGAAAGTCCGCCGCGCAGACCACCCCAACTAATTAGTGTTGCTTCCTTATTTGTCAATTTTAGTAGCTTGGGAAATATTAAATGGGGTAGATATACAATAATAATTCTTGAAAGCAGTACTATAAAAACTGAAATAATACCTATTAAGATATACTTTGTTTTAAAGTCAATTACAATCAGTACAAAAGCAATTAAAATAAATAGTACAGCATTGAGAACGACGTCAATTAATTCCCAGAATTTATGTACATATTCCTGGGTTGTGTCGCTCATAGCAATGTCTTTTCTGAAATTACCCACCATTAAACCCATAACTACCATTGCCAATGCTCCCGAAATATGGATATAGTTAAACATTCCATAGCCTGCCATTACAAAGGCAAGTGTCAATAAGATTTCTGTTTCGTAATGGTCAATCGATTTTAAAAGCAAGTATAAACAGTAGCCAAAAATTAGTCCCATCACTATTCCCCCAATTGCTTCCTGAAAAAATAAAAAACCAAAGTGTGAAAAACTGAACGAACCGGTTTTTAAAGTGTCCAGCAATGCAACAAATACAACCACGCCAACTCCGTCATTAAATAAACTTTCGCCAACAATGGTATATTCTGTTTTTTTAGGAACATTTGCCTTTGTTAAAATACCTAAAACTGCAATTGGGTCGGTCGGTGATATTAATGCTCCAAAAATGAGGCAATACACAAAACTGATTTGCAAATGAAAAAGCTGGGTCAGTCCATAAAACAAACTTGCAATGATCAATGTTGAAAGTAAAACACCACCAACCGCAAATGTTGCTATAGGTCTTATTTGTTCTTTAAGGTTGTTCCAATTGGTGTGCAAAGCACCTGCAAAAAGTAAAAAACCCAATAGAATATTGAGGATTATTTTGTCAATATTTGCATGCTCGATGTACGTTTCAATTTTTTCGATTGGTATGTTTAACCAAAGTCTGGAACTGATTACAAAAAGGGAAAGGATTGTTGATAAAATAAACAGTCCGATAACAAAAGGCAGTTTTAAAACGCGTTGATTCACATATGCAAATCCGGCTGATAAGCAAATTAAAATAGTGAGCGCTAAATATATGTTCATTTATGTCAATTAATTTGTTGCAAATTTAAATATTAATACTTCCATAGCTACAAAACAATGTAATAATAAAACCAACTATAAAGGCAAAAGGTGAAATCAGTTAGAAGTAGCGAGGTTTTGAAATGTTTGCAGCCTTTGTCTGGAAATTATGATGAAGTTATCTGGGCACATCATAGGGTACGGGCGAGGTACAAAGCATAGACAACCGGGTATTTTGATTACTTCCGAATATTTAGATATTTCACCAGTTAAAATTAGCTCATTGAATACATTACAATTGAACCATTGTCGAAAGGTTATTAGCACCATATCTCAATTGGATATTTTTATTTTGAGGTTAGTGTAATGCAATGCTTCGGCGTAAATAATTAGTTGGATCTTCCCAAAGATTTGACTGGTCTCAATACGTTAGTTCAAGGTATGGACTTTAGTCCAAGGCTTTAGCTTCTACAAATAGAGAACAGAAGCGAGCTGGAATATAAAATGAATAAGCTGGTGATCAAATCCATTTAGCAGCCGGTGAATAAATTCCTGTGCAATACTGCATTGTCAAGGGAGAATGGTTATCCGTAATCGCCGATCTTGTTGCACATCATAAGTTTGATCTGATACTTATTAGCCAAAACAGAAAATTTATTCGCAAGAAGAAACTGCTAACAGACCCAGACAAACTTGCAAAAGTTACCAATATTCCTGTAATCACGATTCCGGTTAACCGAAGGCTGACAAAATTATTTGCTATCGTAATTCCAGTGACGGATTTTCTGCCGGTAAATAAATTAATGTATGGTATTTATATGGCTTCCGTATACCACCATAAAATTACTAGGGGTGAAAAACGAACACACGAAAGATAAAGTTCAGTATTATATGCGAAGGGCATTCGAATTGATACGCGACAACTGCGCGATAAAAATACAGGTTGAAATAATTGCCCGTCTGAATGGTTGCAATCGAAACTTTTTATAAATTGTCATTCAGTTAAAATTACATTGTTATAAATATAAAATTTATAAAGGTTCAATTGTACTATTATCAAGAATTAAAATTTTTAATTAATGCATGTCATTCAAGAAAAAAGTAGAAAATTAAAGTCAGATTTATAACTACTAATAAAATATTCCAATATGAAGTATGACACTAATCCCTTGTGGAAGGTAAAGCAACGCATTCATTATATCGGAGAGAATTAACAAAGGCGTTTCCTTCGTTGTAAGGAGATATTCATAAGCATCATCACAAGTGCTGAAATAAATAATACTGTTTCCCGAACAAATATCTTCGAAAATTTCAGCTAACAGAAACTGCTCATAGGGGTCGTCGTCAATAACCACTATGGGCTACAGGGCCTTGCAGTAATATTCTTTATAATTTATTGTCAAAAGGTATTCCATTGTGAACCAAAATCATTTTGATTTACATTTTTACTAAAAGCGAAAATTTAATCCGGCGGAGGGATTAATAATAGTATTCACATAGTCTTTCCCGTAGTTGAAATTACAATTCAACAGTAAACCAACAGCGCCAACATTAAAGTTAAACCCCACTGTCGTTGAATTAAATTTCAATGAAGTTGCATCGAAATTAATCCCATTTGTAGAAGCGATACTTTGGCTATTGAAAATTTGTTGGCCAACACCTGTGCTAATTCTAAAGACTTCGGCGATAAGTAATCCACCTTCAAGCGTGAAAGCATTATTATTCGAACTCTGACTTGTGGCTGTTGTGATGTATCCTTGATCTGAAAAAATATTGGAAATTGTGTTGGCGTTATTAAGTCCGAAACTGCCAAAGGCACCGATGACCGTCCTTCGGTCAGCCTTGTCTCGACCGATCGCAATGCCTAACATTCCGTTCAATTGCCAGTTGACACGATCATTTTCAAATTTACTGAAATTGTGATCACCTTGACCATAGTAATAATTAGCGGCAGCTCCCACTGAAACAGCCAGCGCCCCACGGCGATGGTCATTATCATTTTGAGCATGGGCAGAAAAGGCGATTGCAGTAAAAATTAAGAAAGAAAAAAACGTTTTCATAATAGATTTTTAATTGTTACTATTTTAAATTAAAAGATATTCCTAAATTAACAACGGCCAGCCCGACACCGATATCTGCATATGCCTGGATTTGGTTATTGATATAATATTCGGCACCCACGCGAGCCATTAATCCCAGTGAGACTGAACGTGTTCCCGACGTGACTAAAAGCGTTTGTGTGGAATTATTGGTAAAATTGATTGTATTTTCCGAATTGATGCGCGAACTATTGATTCCCAGCCCTCCAATTAGATAGGGTTTAATTCTCGATGAATTGTTCATCAGACTGTATCTGGCATAAGCAAAAAGGCTGAAAATATTTTCTTTGATGTCGATATTGTTTTGTACGCTATCATAAGTATTGTAATCCTGTTTAGCATAGCGACGGGAGCCAAATCCCAATTGTATTCCAAGGCGGACCTGATTTTTAAAATCCGCGTCATAGCCGATATTAATTGCAGGGAATGTACCCGAGGAAGAATATTCGTCCTTGTTATCGACCCTGCTAAAACTTTTTATAAATCCTAAGCCAACACGAAGACTTCCGTTTCGAAGTATTGGATTGTGGCGATAATCAATGGGATAGTTTTTGTACGGGTCGCTCGTAAGAGGCTCGATCACCTGTTCCCCGGCAGCAGGACTAAAATATTCTGTTAGCTGATTCCTGTAACTAATTGCATAGATCTCGTTCTTGAATAATGTGTAGATAGGACCATCCGGGATGTCTGTACGTTTGTAAGTGACCAGGTCAATTCCCACTTCTTTCACAATACCATATATAATGTCGCCATTGATTTTAATAATGACGTCAAAGCCGGCATTTAATTGCGGAAGGGGCGGGTTCGGAATGACTTGAATTGAGGGTAATAATTTAGCGCTGTCAACTTGTGCGTGCAGAGAGTGGCTAAAGGATAATATCACTACTATAAGAAAGGAAAGAGCCTTGTAAATTTTTTTCATTGAATCGGAGTGTTTATGAATTAATTTAATATCGGATGTCAGTAAACGTGCCATTGACCAAGGTGATTTTTTGTGTTGAATCCCTGTCATTGCACAGAGTCATTTGGAAAACCCCGCTAATAAGTCGTTCGGTATTATTTTGACGATCAATCTGGAACTGGGATTTGATGACATTATCAGAACACAAACTGTAAGCCGACAGATTGTTATTATCAGTGACGTTATATAATTTCACCTCTGCTAAACCTTTCGTTACCGAATAAAGAGTGGTGTATTGGCCCTTTAACTGTGCAGGGTCTAAGAGATCGATACTGATAATAAATTGCAAGTCCGCACCACCTGTCGAGCGCCCGGTCGAATTCATTGTTAGCCGACTATAAACTATGGCCTGGCTTGTTGTGTCATTCGGGTAGACAACGACTTTAGAAATAGGGCCAAAAGCTACACTATTAGCTGTCCAGGACTCAGTTGCATTGAAGTCAAATTTTAGTAATGGATGACGAACTACCTGGACAGTTACGTTGTCGCGGGTACAGCCAGAAAAAATGCTGCAAACAATCAAAAAAACAAAGGCAATTAGCTTCATGAATCATCGGAGGCAATCTTTGTACCAAACTACAGAGTGATCGTCCCCGTCTACAAAGCGTCGATAAAATAATTTTGTAAAAAAATTATTCTCATTATGAGCAGTTCTTTGCCCAAATCCAGCGGTTAACAATTTTGCCTTATTTTGAATGAGCTGATTGTATATGACGTTATACCAAACTCTGTAATTCAAAAAATCAAATAGTAGATAGCAATGCTTCAATGAAAGCATCATCATACTTAATCTTCTTGATAATCGCACAATATAAACTTTGAAAATCCAAGGCTGTTAAGAGTATTGTCCATGGCGACCGATGTTTGGATCTGGTAAGAAGATATTATGGTGAAAAGGAGCGCCAAGGCAATGTATGCATTGAAATTTATCCCGAAATTAGTGACTAATTTCTTTTAGCGACAAACGATGAATATGTTTTCAAAAAGGTAATCAAGTCAATAAAACCGACAATTGAGATTTAATGGCAATACATAGCAAGTTTTCAAAAAATTACTGGTTATCATTAACAGGTAATCAAACCCTTCTACTGTTCCCTGGGCTTCGAGCATGTAGTGATGATCGCTAATATTATGCCCAGGTTTGCCGCTGGCGCTATGAAATACATCCGGCCACATATCTGTTGCAGAATTCATCAATACCCATGCGCTGTTTAAAGGGGAGGCGTTAAGAAAAATGATTTTCGCTGTAATTCGTATGTCTTATGTGTTTCACCATCCAACACTTCCACACCAGTTGCCTTTTTTGTATTTTATCATAGATAATTTTTGTAACAATGCTCCACGGACGAACGGTTAGCTTCCCCGTGGCCATCGCTACGGGTGATGTTGAAGATTGCGTGCTAAATGACCTCCAAAAGGGCAGCCCTCCCAGCAGCGATTCCTTTTAATTATGGAGTTCCTGCCATTATTTTATCTATGAAAAAAGGCCTTATCCCTATAGCCAGACTTTTGAACCCTGGGAAAAAACACCTCAAATGCGTTTTGAACCGGTGTATTATAAAGATGGCCGGTTTTATATAAAGCCCCAACCTGGACAGAACAAATTGTGAACTATTAAATCAGTCGGTATGCTTCATCGCAGGTAACAAATACCTGAACATTATCATATCAAATATGGATGCATTTAGGTTGTTCAGCTTAAACCTGCAGCAATTTGCTATGAAAAAATAAAAATAACTTTCTTAGAAGCTGTTTAAAAATAGGTTTTCCGAATACCATATGTGGATAGGTGGATAAAAAGGTCATTGCTTAAGCAGGTATAAGTTGTACTAATTGTGAATCATCACAAACTCAATTAGCATGACCAACTACACAACTACTGTAAGCAACAACCAATGGCAAATTATGTCAAAGTTTTTAGATTTGAATCGAACCAGGAAATATGACCTGCGGGAAATTGTTAATGCCATTTTTTATTTGGGAAAATCGCTTGTTAATAAATTTCGAAGTTCGAACCCTAGAATTCGTTTTGTTTATTTCAGCGACTAACTGTTGTAATTCACTTTTATATTTATCCCTGAATTTCCCATACAATTCCGGCGTTATTTTCTCATTGATACAATTTTCCTCCATCCGCTCAATTTGACTTTATATTGTCACCGGTCGTTGCAACTAACAGCTGATATAGCGGGGTGTTTTCTTCAACCTGGTATAAAGTAAAATCGATACTCCATATAAATACGCTTGTTTACAATGAGATCATCAATCATAAAATTCCTGGAAATGAAACCGGGAAAATATATGGATAATTTTTGCCAATCGTTATATTTGTAAAGATATAACGGTTAAGCCAGCAAGACAATTCACAACATAACTTAGACTTATGAAGAAAATTTTTCTTTCCCTTTTATGCTTTACTGTATTTTTTATAAACGCGCAAACAATAAATGACAGTTCTCAACGCGCAAGAGATACGCTTCAAACAACAACATTACAGGAAGTTACATTTACCGCATCCAGGATAACGGAAAGCATCCTGGTATCGCCGGTAAGCGTACAAAAACTAAATAGTAAAGGCATCAGCTTGTCTCCTGCGCTATCATTTTTTGATGCGCTTGAACATGTACAGGGTGTGCAAATGATCACGCCATCGCTGGGATTTAAAGTATTGAACGCACGCGGTTTTGCGAATACTACCAATGTGCGTTTTGCACAATTGACGGATGGAATGGATATGGCTTCCCCACATATTGGTGGGGCCATCGGCAATTCGCTCGGTCCAACAGATTTGGATATTGACAATGCTGAAATATTACCGGGCACCGCTTCGGCGCTGTATGGCATAAATACTGTAAATGGCCTGGCTAATTTTATCACCAGGAACCCTTTTACGTCGGAAGGCTTTTCAATCCAGCAAAAATCAGCCGTCAACCATGTGAACGACAACAATAGCAAAGCAAAACTATTTTCCGAAACGACCTTCCGCTATGCGAAAGTACTTTCTTCAAAATGGGCATTTAAAATCAATGGTGCTTTTACCAAAGGCTACGACTGGATCGCATCTGACCAAACTGAATTAAATGCCAATGCGAATAGCAGTACTAACTTATTCGGTGCAGACAACCCGGCACAGGACCGGGTGAGCAGCTATGGCAATGAAAGTTCAGATCGAAAAACAATAACTCTTGGCGGCAAAAAGTACGTGGTTAGCAGAACAGGTTATGATGAAAAAAATGTGGTAGACTACGGCCTGGAAAATATAAAGGGCGATGCGGGTATTTATTATAAATTGACAAAAGACGCCACAATTATTTACTCCTATCATTTTTCGCTGTTGAACAATGTTTACCAACGGGCCAACCGGTTTCGCCTCCAGGATTACCTGGTTCAGCAGCATGGTTTGCAATATCAGTCCAAGGCAATACAGGCAAAACTTTATATGAATAATGAGAATACGGGGAAGTCGTATAACCTGCGGTCGATGGCAGAAAATTTAGACCGCAGTTATAAACCTGATAATACCTGGTATGGAAATTTTACCAGTGGTTATAACCAGGCAGTGGGTAACGGTGCAACTGTAAGTGACGCGTTAAAGGAAGCAAGAGCAGCCGCCGACGCCGGGCGTTATTTGCCTGGTACACCGGCCTTTGACAATCAATTGAAAAAACTTCAAAACATCAATAATTGGGATTCGGGAGCTGCACTTCGTGTAAGAGCGGGTTTTATACATGCAGAGGCGCAAATCAATTTAACGGAACAAGCATTGCATTTTTTAAAACAGCAATATGACATTGATTTATTAGTGGGGGCGGATCACAGAACATACATCATTGTACCTGATGGAAATTACTTTGTAAATCCCGTGACTGGTAAACAAAATGACAATATTCATTATAGCAAAACCGGCGGCTTTATTTCCGTCTCAAAAGGTTTTTTGCAAAAAAAAATAAAGGTGGGTGCTGTTATCCGAACTGATAAAAGCGACTATTTTTCCGCTACGTTCAATCCAAGGATAACGGCAGTTTACAGTCCTTCCCATGATCATAATTTCAGGATGACATTTCAAAGTGGGTATCGTTTCCCAAGTATCTTTGAGGCTTATAGCAATGTAAACAGCGGTGGTGTAAAACGAGTCGGCGGATTGCCCGTGATGTCGTCCGGAATTTTTGAAAATGCCTGGTTGGCAAATTCTATCACTGTTTTTCAGCAAGCTGTATTAACAGATATAAATACAAACGGATTAACACAAAATGCGGCTATCGAAAAAAATAAGCACCTGTTGAAAAAGAATACGTATAGTTATGTAAAACCCGAGTACACACAGACCTGGGAAGTCGGTTATAAAGGTCTCTTTCTTGATAAAAAATTGTATGTCAATGCAGATATTTATTTAAGCAGGTTCAGAAATTTTATTGCCCAGGCAAATATGAATGTGCCCAATACAAAAAACGCTGATTCTATATCTTCCTATTTAAATGACAAATCCAAACAGGCATCCTACCGTATGTACACCAATTCAAAATCTGTTATTAGTAATTATGGGTTTAGCGCTGGTATCAATTATCAACTAAAAAACACCTGGATAATGATGGCAAATACCACTTTTGCCAAGTTGAAGAATGCAGAGAACGAAGACGGACTGGAAGATGGTTTCAACACGCCTGAATGGATGTTGAATGTATCCATATCAAAGAAAAATATAGCAAAAAACGTAGATGCCACGCTGGCCTACAGATGGCAGACCAGTTATTATTCCCAAACTTTTTTAGCAACCGGAAATGTATCGTCATATAACACGCTGGATGCACAGGTAACCTTTCAACTGCCTGAAATAAAATCAAGTATAAAAATAGGGGGCAGCAATTTTCTTAACCATTATTATATTTCTTACTTAGGCGGTCCATCCGTAGGTGCCATGTATTATGTTGCGATTGCTTATGGAATAAGCAATTAATTTTCAATGTGGAGGAATCACGATACTTCTTTTATGGTTGCCAGTACATTTTTAGTGAGTCATGCAACGATACTGTTATTTTGATTTTGGAAAGCAGGCGCTGTTTTTGAATTAATTCCTGCAAACATCAAGAGGACAATAATGGTGATCTGAGCCCGGAAGCAAAAAAGAATGAAAATCGGCCTTAAGCTTTTCTCGGTTCGCTTAACAATGTCATAGTTATTACGAAGGTTTTAGACATCCCTTTCCTCTTTACTTCAGCATGTAATAAATTTCCATATTCATCGTTCCAACTGCTTCAAATAATTGCAATTCAAATCTGCTTTTAGAAATTTGGGTTATTCGCTATATTTACAGGCATGGTTCTTAAGTGTACATTTGCCTTAAATCAGCATGAAAAAAATTCCCATAAGAGAGATCACTTTAACGCAAAAAGAAATTTCCGGCAAACATTTTAGTATACGCCAAATTCAGGATCTGCTTGACCGGGAAGACTTATTTCATGAATTGCACAGGCATAATTTCTTTTTTATGATCGCTTTGCAAAAAGGGAAAGGCATACATGAAATCGACTTTACAACTTATACTGTTTGTGATAATTCCGTTTTCTTTTTGCGTCCGGGCCAGGTACACCAGCTTCAACTAAAAGCAGGTTTCACAGGTTATCTAATAGAATTCGATACCGGATTTTACCATCCTAAAGACTACGTGTCAAATCAACGACTACGAAAAGCAGGCAATAAGAATTTCTGTAAACCGGCGTTAAGCAGGTTTGAAAAGTTGTATAAAATACTAACTCATATTTTTCAGGAGTACGCCGACCGGGAGGACGGATTCCAGGATGTAATCAAAGCCAGCCTGGATATTTTTTTTATTGAATTTCTAAGGCAAAGTGCCAATCCAAATCGCCTGCCGATAGATGTAAATCCCTATACGCAGGAACGGTTGGAAGAATTTTTGGAACTGTTGGAAATTCATTTTGCCTGCTATAAGCAAGTTAGCCAATACACTGATTTGATGAATCTGTCTCCATACCAGTTGAATGAAATTACTAAAGTAACGGTTGGGGAAAACAGCGTCAGCGTTAATAAATGAACATATTATCCTGGAAGCCAAAAGATTCCTGCTGGCGACACCCAATCAAGTAAAAGAAATTGCCGGTTACCTTGGATACGAAGACGTTTCGTATTTTATAAGGTTCTTCAGAAAGCAGACCGGTCATTCACCCGAAGCATTCCAGGCATAATCCCGGATAAGTGCTGTAGAACTACATTATTGTCCTATCATTTCACCCCTGGTGAATTTACTTTTGTGTAAATAAAATTAAAATTTACAAAAATGAAAATTATCATTGTAGGTGCAACAGGTACTATGGGAAAATACCTGGCCAATGCATTTGAAAAAGAAAATGAAGTAATCAAAGCCGCTTCAAAAGGTGGAGATATCCAGGTAGATATTACTTCTACAGAATCCATCGAAAATATGTATAAACAGGTAGGGGATTTTGATGCGCTTATCAGCACGGCCGGACCAACTTATGTAGGTCCGTGGAAAAAAATGACAGACAAAGAGTTTAGAAAAGGTATTGATGGGAAAATGATGGGCCAGATCAATCTCGTACTTATCGGGCAATACTATATTAATCCAAAAGGCTCCTTTTCTCTGATCGCCGGAGCGTTAACCCGTGATCCTCAAAAAAACTTTGCCAATGCCTCAGCGGCCAATGGCGCAGTAGAGGCTTTTGTCCGGGCGGCGGCAATCGAATTGGAAAATGGTATTCGCATTAATGCAGTAAGCCCCACTGTTATCGAAGATTCACCCCATTATTTTCCTTTTTTTCCCGGAGATGTTCCTGTAACAATGCAACGACTGGAATTTGGCTTTCGCAAGGCCGTGTTTGGTGCCAATACCGGGCAGGTAATAATACCCTGATTGTTAACAATATTTCGCATTTTTGTTCAGATTCAATGGGGAGTCTTATAAGTAAATTTGGGTCTCTGAAGTACGATGCAATATGTTTTCCTGTGCTTTATTTAAGGCCTGCAAGAAGCGATTAAAGGTAAAAGGTTTTAAGAGATAGTCAGTGATCTGTAGTTCATAGCCTTTTAAGGCATATTCCTGGTAAGCAGTTGTAATGATCACCTGGCTATTAATTTTTGAACTTTCCAATAGTTCGATACCGGATAATTCATCCATATTGATATCCAGGAAAAGGACGTCTACTTTGTTTTTGTTCAGGTAGGACAAGCCATTCAATGCATTGTCGAAAGTTGCACTCAAATTCAAAAAAGGAATTTTGTTTACAAAGGTTTTTGTTTTTTCCATTGCCAGCGGTTCGTCTTCAATAATAATGCAGGTAAATCTATCCATGGATAATTGTTAAGTGTACGCTGTACAGTTCATTGTTTTTGTGTACTTCCAAATGATGTTTGCCCGGGTAAATAAGGTCCAGGCGTTTTTGAATCAATTCATTGCCTAATCCACTGTTAGGCTGGTTAACCGGCGACCGCATATCAAATTTATTTTCACATATCAGCCTGATGGCTTTATCGGTTATAAGAATATTGACAGTAATCGCGTTTTCAAGTTTTTTATTGGTAGTGTGCTTAAAAGCATTTCTATAAATGGAATAAAAACCATTGGGGCAATGGATTTATTGGCAATATTTCCACTTACTGAAAAGTGTACATATTAATAATTTACATTGGCTGTTCTTATTTTTTGAAGTGCAATGTGTTTTTCGATGTATTCAATTTCCTGGGAAAGGAGAATTTTTTCAGCCATCGTTTCGTAAAGCATAAACCGCATGATATCAGATAACTTATTTAGATAGTCAGATGCTTCAACGGCATCTTTTATAATTAACGCATCGATATTATTGATGGTGTTAAATAAAAGATGGGGATCAAGTTTCGATTTTACCGATGCCATTTCTATTTCATGGTTCTTTTCTTTTAAAGCTTTTTTTAATTTTATTTCATTGAACCAGGTGATAAATCCTTTTATGATCAAGGCCACCACCCCGGATACAAGTCCAATAAGCGTCATTGCTATTATTACCGTAATCGCCGTAGATCTGCCGTGTTTACCACCATCGTCCATATCTATCATGTGCCCCGATTCTATCGAATACCGGTCAGGATATAGCCGGCCAGGGCTGCACCAATGGAAATCAGCAGGCCATGAATGGTTGAATTAAAACTCTTTTGTGTTGAAGGTACCTGGGAAACAAAACAAAATAATAAGCCCAATAAAAAATAAATGAAGGTATAAATGCAAATAACAAAAGGCTTTTTAACGCATTTAAAATTCTGGATTCCTGGTTACTTACATGGATGTTACTCCTGTAATAAACAGCCAGCATGATTGCGATCAAGATGAAGAAGCATATCCAAAAACCTATATGTAGAAAAATAATAACTGATTTTTTCATTTGCTAAAGTGCATGGCTAATGAATATGAAGGTTTCGCAATATTTCGGCTTTTATTGATATGCAAACAGGCCGAATTTGTCTGCAAAAGCAGACCTCACGGTAGTTTCAGACACAATATCAGATACGTCCTGTTCAACTTCATTTTTGTCCTATTATGATTGCCGTATCTGTAAGTACTTTTGATGAATAAACAAATATTAAAAACGTCAATATGAAAACTCGGATAAAATTGGTGGCATCATTAAAAATATGGGTGGTGATCTATCCATCAATTACACTGTTTTTTTATTTTTTTGGTAAACCCTTGTCGATGCTGCCATTGTATCAAAGAACCCTGCTGCTCACCATTGTATTAGTGCCGTGGGTAGTGTTCGCCGGGGTGCCGGTTATCGACTCGGTAATAAAAATAGGTTCAACTAAATCCGGAAAGACGGAACAATAAAATTTATAATTATCCATGGCCTTATTGCCAGGTTTCAATCAATAAAATCGGTCCGAAATTCAATGAAGGCATTGCATTTCGATTCATTTAGCAGCTATTAAAATATAGTTTTATGACAGACAATAAATCTTTAGATATAATAATAGTGGGAGGCAGTTATTCGGGTTTGTCAGCAGGCATGGCGCTTGGCAGAGCCTTAAAAAAAGTTTTAATTATAGATAGTGGTAAACCCTGCAACAGGCAGACTCCCTATTCTCACAACTTCATAACACATGACGGCGATACCCCGGCAAAAATTGCTGCTTTGGCAAATTTGCAGGTTAGAAGGTATGAAACCGTGCAGTTTTTTGATGGAGTTGCTACAAGCGGTATTAAAGTCGATACCGGTTTTGAGATCCAGGTAGCTTCCGGTGAAACATTCACTGCAAAAAAGGTAATATTTGCGACCGGCATCATGGATATTATGCCAGATATTGAGGGATTTGAAGCGTGTTGGGGTATTTCCGTGCTGCATTGTCCTTATTGCCACGGATACGAAATTCGACATGAAAAAACAGGCGTGGTGAGTAATGGTGAAGCGGGGTTTGACTTAACAAGGCTCATATCAAACTGGACCAGTGATTTAACCCTCTTTACCAACGGAGCTGCTACATTAACGACCGGACAAGTCGGGCAACTTCAAAATAAACGTATAGAAATAGCTGAAAAAGAAATTGAAAGTATAGAACACCTGGACGGTTGTATTAATAAAATAATTTTCCGGGATGGAACCCAATCTGCTATCAAAGCTTTGTATGCACCTGTGCCGTTTGAACAGCATTGTAAAATCCCGGCTTCTTTAGGTTGCGGGTTAACAGACGATGGGTATATAATAACTGATCATTTTCAAGAAACCACCATTGCCGGCGTTTATGCATGCGGTGACAATACCACCCGTATGCGCACAGTTGCAAATTCGGTAGCAATGGGAACAGCGGCTGGTATCGCAGTTAGTAAAAAGATGATTCTTGAGGAATTTTAATATTACCGGTGAGTTGTAGATGGCAGGGTTATTCACACTAACTCTTACCAGTAATCGCCGGTAAACAAAACCGGCTGTATTGGAAAGATGTTAACCGGTTTTAAAATTAATATTAACAATTGCTCAATTAATTTTGGGAGAATAAACAAAACAATTTATATTGTTGAATAATACAGGATTGAACAGATAATGTTGCTTAAAACCTGCGGCTATGTTGAAGACGATGTTTGGAAAATTTATTACCGAAACAATGCTGGCCTTAGTTTTTAAGGAAACAATTTCAGGATGAACGCTGATTCATCCGGAATTCACTGGATTAGAAATAGCAGTTAATCATTTAAGTCCAATAGATTTTATATTCACTTAACCCAAAACATAGCGTTTATGACTCCAAAATTCAAACTGCGATGGCTTTCGCTTGCCTCCGTGTTTGCAGCAATTATTTTGATTCCCCTAGCTTCAATTGCCCAGGAAAAAAAAGTAACCGGAAAAGTTACTGATGAAAATGGCACCGCCCTGAATGGCGCCAGTATTCTTGTTAAAGGCACCAACACCGGTACGAACACTGATGTGGCCGGAGCCTTTTCTATTACGGTTCCCAATGCAAATTCTATTTTGGTGGTTTCTTTTTCCGGTTATACTGCACAGGAAATTTCTGCTGCAAAACTTGCAGACGGTGTAAAACTCGTGCCTGATGAAAAGAAAAGGGCCATGGATGAAGTGGTGGTAATTGGTTACGGAACACAGAAAAAGTCTGATTTAACCGGAGCGGTCGGATCCTTATCGAGAAAAGATTTTGCCAATAAACCTTTTACGAGCCCTGACCAGATTTTGGCTGGCCGTATGGCAGGCGTTAATATCACCAACCGTAGCGGAGACCCGGGCGCTCCCATCGAAGTCAGGATACGTGGTGTTGGTACTGCCGGTAATAACCAGCCTCTTTGGATAATTGATGGTGTACCTGTTGCAACAAATACAAGTACGATAACAGTAAACACGTCAAGTGGAACAGAATCAAACCCTTTAGCAGGCATCAACCCAAGCGATATTGAAAGTATGGATGTATTAAAGGATGCTTCGGCTACTGCTATTTATGGCGCGCGTGCCAACAACGGTGTTATCTTAGTAACTACCAAGCGGGGCAAGGTAGGAGCGGCTACGTTAAGTTACGATGGTTATGTAGGTACCCAGGCCGTTCCGAAAGACAAAATATTTAAAGTATTGAACACAGAGCAGTATATCAAATACCAGCAAGATGGATTTGGTAATGATTATTCAGCATTTGCAGGTAAGCCAACCGTTGATTGGCAGGATTTAGTATATAAAAGCGGCTTGGCAACCTCGCATAACCTGACTATATCCGGTGGAAGTCCAAATTCCACTTATAGTTTTGGAGCTGGTTATCTTAAACAGGAGGGTATTCAATTGGCCCAAAACTTTGCCAGGTATTCTGCAAAGGCAACTTCAGATGTAAAAGTTGGTAAGTATGTTAAATTCGGCGAGTCTCTTTTATTAAGCAGGGTGGAAAGACAGGCGCAGTCAGAGGAGATCTTTAATGCAGGATCTGGTTCTGCAAGAAATGCCCCTTTTTTCCAACCTTATACAGCTACAGGCGAGTATAATCCTTCTAATCCCACCACCACAGGCGGTGCCACCGCACAAAATTTTCTTTGGTACGCGGATCCTAATGTAGGCTACACTAAAATGATGCATAATAAAATATTAGCTAACCTGTATGGAGAAATTGAACCGGTAAAGGGCTTAAAATACAAAGCCAGTTTGGGTCTTGATTATAATGAAGCTACCGGCATTTATTATCAGAACGCAGTAGATTTTACTGGTATCAGCAGTCCGAGAATCTCATTACTGGTAAATGAGCAGCCAAAAGAATCAACCCTTACGTTGACACATACGCTTACCTACGATAAAACGTTTGGCAAAAGTAAAATAACGGCTTTAATAGGATACGAACAAACCAGCTACCTGCTTCGCAGGTTGAGGGTGCAAGGTAATGGCCTCTTCAACCCTCCTTTAGGAATAGCGGGCGGATCAAATTCATTCGGTACGTCAGAGACAGCCGACCACTGGAATATCCAGGGTAAACTGGCGCGATTGTTTTATTCGTACAACGACCGGTACCTCTTAACAGCTACAGTAAGACAGGATAAATCTTCGCGGTTTGCTAAAGCAAACAATTCGGGAACTTTCCCTTCCTTCTCATTTGGATGGAAGCTTACCGAAGAGAATTTTTTGAAAGATTCAAAAGTGTTTGACGAGTTGAAAATCAGGGCCGGTTGGGGCCAGTCAGGCAACCAGTTTACCGGCACCAACTTTTCCTACTTACCGGCGCTCAGCAGCTTTGTTAAGTACGTGGTCGGTAAAGGACAATCCATTGTAACTGGTTATGCACCTGTACTGTTTGCTAACCCAGACTTAAAATGGGAAACGGCTATTCAAACAAATATCGGTGTCGACTTTGCCATACTTAATAACAAGGTTACCGGTTCTATTGACTATTTCAGCAGAACGACAAAAGATTTGCTGATAAGCGTTCCCGTTGCATTATCCACTGGCTTTTACCAGTTTGCCGATTTAAATTCAGGTACTTTAACTAATAAAGGATTTGAGTTTACCGCAAATTACAGGAACAAAATTGGGAACTTTGGTTATAATATCGGCGGCAATTTTACCCAGGTGAAAAATGAGTTTACAAAATTACCCGATGGGATCGACTATATACAACTCAACGATAAACGAATTTCACTAGGCAGGCCATTGGGGTATTTTTTTGGATATAAAACGGAAGGTATTTATCAAACCGATGCTGAAGTACCCACTACGGAGGGATACGTTGGCGCTAAAGCAGGTGACATAAAATTTGTAGATGTAGATGGAGATAAAAAATTAACCGATGCCGACAGGACTTTTTTAGGCAGCCCCATTGCTAAATTCTACTATGGAATTACTTTGGGTGCTGATTATAAGTCATTGGATTTGTCAATTGTATTACAAGGTGTGGGAAATTATACGGTTTATGATGGACCCCGTGCAGGCCTCGAAAGCATGACCGGCTCAGATAACCAAAGTATTACCGTTTTGGACAGGTGGACGCCGACCAATAAAAGCACTACCGTTCCCCGTGCTAACAGCGGATACAATACCAACAATGGTTTTAATGATCGTTTTTTAGAAAATGCAGCATTTCTCCGTGTAAAAAATCTGCAGATAGGATATAATATAAAGTCAGTATCTAAAGTAACCAATGGAGTTATTTCTTACGCCCGGTTTTATGTAGGTGTATCTAACCTTTTCACATTTACCAATTATAAAGGATACGATCCTGAAGTAACAAGGCAACAAAGTTTTGCCGGTGGAGAAAACCAGTTTTTAAATGGATATGATAACGGTAGCTCGCCGCAGCCAAGAATGGTTCAATTAGGTTGGCAAATCAATTTTTAAAGTGCACAAATCAACTACACGACTAAAAATATTATAATGAAAAAACGATTTTATATAAAATTTCTTTTGGTGATTTTTATTGTTACAGGAACCGCCGCAATTATTGTATCCTGCAATAAACTCGATTTAACACCATTGGATAAAACGACTACCGCCACTTTTTTTAACAAAAAGGCGGATTTTGACGGAGGTTTATTTGCGGCGTATTCCTCTATGCAGGATTTATGGGCAGTAAACAGTGCCACCTCTTTTGGCGGACATAATGGCGCTGGTAACTTTTGGGTAGTAAGCATGGTCGCAAGTGATGATGCCGAATTTAACACCTCTCAAAATAATACAGCATCTGATGTACAAGATGTAGATGCACTAAATTTAAAATCAAACAACCGTTTTATTTTTACTGTATATGCAGAAACCTATGAAGGGATTAACAGGGCCAATATTGTATTGGAGCAAGTCGATAATGGGAAAAATACCCTTACCGATGATGAAAAAAAGGCCGTCATTGCTGAGGCAAAATTCATAAGAGGTTTTTTCTATTTTATGGCCGCCCAAATGTGGAAAACGGCTCCAATTGTAACTGAAACAGCAAAATCTCTTCAACAAACATATAAAAACAGCGATCCAACAGCTCTTTTGCAGGCTAGTTTAGATGATTTTAAAACTGCCGCCACTGATTTGCCATCATCCTGGGACGATGCCAATACCGGCCGGGCTACCAAATGGGCAGCACGGGCCTACGAAGGTAAAGTAGATGTATGGATGCAAAAGTGGAATGAAGCCGTTGAAGCCTTTGAAGATGTTGAAAAAAATGCAGGATTTGATGTATTAGCGGATTATGAAGATGTGTTTTCCCAGGAAAATGAAAATAATAAGGAATCGGTTTTTGAAATTCAATTTGGCGGACCTTATTCAGACGATAACAGTTGGATATTGGATGACAACGGAAATGAAGATTTTAAATCTACCCAGGGCATATCCCGCCCATCGTTTTTTGTTGCGCGCACAGATGCTGGGGCTAATCGCTGGTTTGTGCCTACCAAAAAATTGAAAGCCTTGTTTGATGAAGAACCCGGCGACAAAAGATTGGATGCGTCTTTGTATTATAAAGAGGGCGAGGATTATACCGTCTATTCAACCGGTGGCAATGAGCTTAGCCCGGGTGTTTTCACTGCGGTACTTCCTCCTGATCTTAAATCGCTGTCACCTACAGGCCTTGCCATAAAAAAATATTTGGGCAGCAAAAACGCCAAATATGAGCCCAAATATTATAACCAGGGTGTCAGCTTTAACAATGAACGCTTTTTCAGGTATTCTGAATTATTGTTATTGCATGCTGAAGCGCTGTTAAGCGGCGGCACACCGAAGGGCATAAGTGTTTATCAAACTGCGGATGCCTGTATTAATAAAACGAGGACCAGGGCTGGATTAACTAACTTGACGGGAGCGACTTTGGTTCAGCTCCAAAAAGAAAAGCAAAAAGAGCTTTGTTTTGAGCCAGCAAGATATTTTGATATGATCCGCTGGAACATCGGTGGTGCTAAAATATTCCCTTTCCCGCAGGATGAGATTGACAGGAACCATGGAGACCTGGTACAAAACCCGTAATAGCGCGAATATCCTGGATTGGACGTGTAATTTTTTTGTTCAGGAAGTAATTGTTAAAAAAGCAACAGGCAGATATCTATCTGCCTGTTGCTTTTTTAAAAGGAACCGGATTATTTACGACCTTTATCCGGTAAAGCCAATTCAAGATTAAGATAGCCTCTTTGCAAGTGGTATGGCATCGAAGGAGTCTCTGCCAGTTGGTAATATTATTGCTCAATAGCTTATTTCAGGATGACAATATCGTTAATGGCTATATGGTGTAAAATGATTGGTGCAAATGGTAAATTAAAAATGCATATGTGTTTAAGAATTAAAATAGCATGTTTGCTGGTAGTGATTTTTTCCGTTTCAGCATGTAAAAAACACAATACGGTTTTCGTAGAAGTAAAGCCTTCCGGGAGTGGCGTGGATTTTAACAATAAACTTACCTACTCCGATTCTATTACAGTATTGGATTTTGAGTACATGTTCAATGGCGCCGGTGTTGCATTGTGTGATATTAACAACGACGGGCTGCAGGATATTTTATTTACCGGCAACATGGTTCCTGCAAGGCTTTATCTCAACAAAGGCAATTTAAAATTTGAAGATATTACGGAAAAGAGTGGAATAAAAGCAGAAGGCTGGTGTTACGGTATTGCCGTGGTCGATATTAACCAGGATGGTTACCAGGATTTTTACATCTGCAAATCAGGAAATAAAAACACTCCGGCGTCACAAAGGCATAATTATTTTTTCATCAACAAAGGCAATAACACATTTACAGAATCGGCAACAAAAATGCGACTGGATGATGATGGCTACGATGTACAAGCTGCCTTTTTTGATTTTGATAAAGATGGAGACCTGGACATGTACCTTTTGCGTAATTCCTTTGTAAACTACAATCGAAATAACGCCCGGGAACTGAAGGATAAAATCGAAACATCGACCACCACTGACAAACTTTTCCGCAATGATGGTAATTTGCAATTTACGGATGTTTCCAAAGAAGCGGGTATTGCGATAGAAGGCTTTGGGTTAGGGATAGCTGTATGCGATATAAACAAAGATAACTGGCCCGATGTTTACGTATCGAACGATTTTCTCACCAACGATTTGGTTTGGATAAATAACCACGACGGCACATTCACAAATAAAGCAAAAGAATATTTGCGGCATCAAACTTACAATGCGATGGGGAACGATGTGGCAGATTTTAATAATGATGGCAATGATGATATTGTAACGGTGGATATGCTTCCCCCGGATAATAAAAGATGGAAGCTGACGATTGCCGGTAACCGCTATGATGAATTTAATAATACCTTGAATCTTGGTTATACACCGCAATATATCCGTAATACTTTGCAGTTGAATAATGGCGACGGAACCTTTAGTGAAATTGCACAGGTATCGGGTATAAATGCTACTGAATGGAGCTGGGGACCTTTATTCGCCGATTTTGATAATGATGGCTGGAAGGATCTGTTTGTTGCCAACGGTTATAAATCTGATATAACCAATATGGATTTTATCATGTATGGCAAACGGGCTTTGTTCATGGGTACCCCCCAGGCCAATCGTAAAGAAAGATTAAAGTTGCTGCAAAATTATCCTGGCATCCATGTAAACAATTATGTTTTTAAAAACAATCACGACCTTACTTTTTCCGATGTTTCAAAAAATTGGGGTTTGGATAAACCCTCTTATTCGAACGGCGCCGCGTATGGCGACCTGGATAATGATGGCGACCTTGACCTTGTTATAAATAATATTGATGAACCGGCGGCTGTTTACGAAAACCAAACCAATAAACTAAATCCTTCGGCAAAGTGGATGGAAATTAAATTCAAAGGGCCCGCAGGTAACCGTGACGGGCTGGAAGCTAAGGTATGTTTATGGCAAAATGGAATGATGCAATACAGTTATTGTGCACCGGTAAGGGGATATCTTTCAAGCGTACCGGCAATGGTTCATTTTGGATTAGCTGACAAACCCATTGACAGCCTAAAAGTTTTATGGCCTGATGGTAAAACACAATTGGTAAGTAAGCCATCACTGAACCAACTCCTGGTGCTCGATTATAAAAATGCAGTGTCATCTTCAACGCAGTTTAATAATATTATAAAACCGTCGTTGCTGTCAGCCGTTGATTCTTCTTTGCAAATAAATTACCTTCACAAAGAAGATGATTACATTGACTTTAAAGCACAACCCATTTTGCAGCACACCTGCTCACATGAAGGGCCGGGGCTCGCAGCAGGTGATATAAATGGGGATGGCTTGGATGATTTCTTCGTCGGTGCGGCAGCGGGTTTTGATGGCGCTGTCTTTATTCAGCAAAAAAGCGGAAAATTTTTACAGCAACCGCTTCCTCACGATAACCATGCCGATGATATGGGTGCAATATTTTTCGATGCTGATAAAGATGGCGACCTGGATTTGTATATAGTAAGTGGCGGTACCACTGCTGAAAAAAAGGGGAATGCAATTTACCAGGACAGGCTTTATATGAATGATGGCATAGGAAAATTTTCTTTGTCGGCCAATGCATTGCCAGCCATGAATAACAGCGGTGCAAGTGTTGTTGCTGCCGATTATGATAAAGACGGTGACTTTGATTTATTTGTTTGCGGACGCGTAAGTCCCGGTGAATATCCAATGTCGCCAAAAAGTTTTTTATTAAGGAATGATGTTTCAAATGGTGTTGCAAAGTTTACTGATGTAAGTGCTGCTCAATTGCCACGACAGGGAAGCATGGGAATGGTTACGGCCGCTTTGTGGACAGATTTTGATAATGATGGCTGGATTGATTTGGTTGCCGCGGGAGAATTTATGCCAATCACTTTTATTAAAAATGAAAAAGGCAAACTCATAAATAACTCCCCACTCACCATTGACAGCTCACAAGGATGGTGGAACAGTTTGGTTGCGGGCGATTTTGATAATGATGGTGATATAGATTTTATAGCAGGAAACACAGGTTTGAATAACTGGCTTAAAGCAAGTGCTGCAGAACCTGTTTGCGTATATGCAAAAGACTTTGACAAGAATGGAAGGATTGATCCCATTCTTTGCCATTACAGCGATGGCATTGAATATATGGTGCATGCAAGGGATGATATCAATTTGCAAATGACGGCAATGAAAGCAAGGTTCAGAGATTATACTACATGGGCAGAAGTAAGTTTTAAGAGCGCTTTTTTAAAAGAGGAAATTGCTGATGCTTTGGTATTAAAATGCCAGACATTTGCCAGTGCATATATTGAAAACAAAGGAGCAGGGAAATTCGAAATGCATGCATTGCCGGTCGAAGCACAATTGTCGCCAATTTACGGAATGCTTTGTACCGATATTGATAATGATGGCAACCTTGATGTAGTGTGTGCTGGAAATTCTTATGCCACTGAAGTGCAGGCGGGACGTAATGATGCACAGGGCATGCTGATATTAAAAGGCAATGGCAAAGGAGGTTTTGTTGCAGACAGGACTGAATTTAACACAGCCAGTGATAACAAGGCGATCAGCACTATCCAGTCTGTTGATGGAAGCAGGTTATTACTCGTAAGCAGTAACTCGGGCGCTTTAGAAGCCTATCGTGTTAACCAGCAAACAAAGCAAATTCCATTAACTGATGCAGATGTGTATGCTGTCATCACCAATAAAAATGATAAAACATATAAAGAGGAATTGCAGTTTGGGAATTCTTATTTGTCACAAAGCAGCAGGAGGTTGAATGTTCCGGCAGGAACAAAGTCTTTAATAATTTATGATTACAAAGGAAATAAAAGGGAAGTGAAATTATGATGTGTATCGGTCACAGAATATTATTATTTTTTATTGTCACAGGGTTGGTTTCCTGTTCGCATAAAAAAACTTTGTTTGAATCATTGCCTTCTTCACAAACCGGGATTGATTTTATAAATAAAGTGGACGAGAATGATAAGTACAATGTACTTGACTACATGAATATATACACCGGTGCCGGTGTTGCAGCAGGCGATGTAAACAATGATGGGTTGGTTGATTTGTATTTCAGTGGCAATGAAAACTCCGGCAAACTTTACATTAATAAAGGTGATTTTAAATTTGAAGACATAACTGCAAAAGCTGGTTTAATAACGGATCGCTGGTGTACAGGTGTTTCGATGGTGGACATCAACCAGGATGGCTGGCTGGATATTTATGTCAACGTAGCCGGCAGCCCTAAGTTTGGCAACACTGCAAATTTGCTTTACATCAATAACAAGAATGGAACTTTTAGGGAAGAAGCGGCAAAATATGGAATTGCAGATACCAGGTTAACGATGAATGCCTCTTTCTTTGATTATGATAAAGACGGCGACCTGGATCTGTTTTTGATAACCAATCCTGCCGATGAAAGGGTGAGTAATGTAAACACCGTCACTGAAATTCAAAAGAACGGTGAATCTCCGGGCACAGATATTTTATACCGCAACAATGGCCCTGCTCCCTCTGGAGAGGGCCGTGGTGAGGTTACTTTTACCGATGTATCGAAGGAAGCAGGCATTTTACAGGAAGGATATAGTTTAGGCGCAGCCATCAGCGATGTAAACAATGATGGATGGCCCGACATATATGTTTCCAATGATTTTTTAACGAGTGATATTTTATACATTAACAATCGCAACGGAACATTCAGCGATAAAACACATGAATGTTTAAAGCATACCAGTTTTGCTTCAATGGGCAATGATGTGGCTGATTTTAATAATGACGGGCTGCCTGATATTTATACACTTGATATGTTGCCTGAAGATAATTTCAGGAAGAAAATGATTATTCCTGCCGCCGGTTATGATAAATTTCAGTTGTTGCTGCAAAAAGGATACGAACCACAATACACCCGTAATGCGTTGCAATTAAATAATGGCGACGGCACTTTCAGCGACATTGCTTTTCTTTCACACGTAAGCAGTACCGACTGGAGTTGGGCAACTTTATTTGCAGATTATGATAATGATGGCGACAAAGATTTAATGGTTACAAATGGATTTTACCGTGACCTCGGCGACCAGGATTATATTCATTACCAGGCAAAGCTGAATAACCCGATGGGTAATCAATCTGCCAAGAGGGCGGAAAAATTAAAGGCTGTAAAAGCATTGGCCAATATCCCCTTGCAGGATTATTTATTTGAAAATAACAATGACCTCACATTTACCAAACGCTCCACTGAGTGGGGATTTGATGAACCTGGTTTTTCCAATGGCGCCTGTTACGCCGATTTGGATAATGACGGCGACCTTGAGTTAGTCATCAATGAATTTAACAGCAAAGCAAAGATTTTTAAGAATAATGCAAATGAGTTAATGAAGAATAATTATCTCTCCATAAAATTAAAGGGCAGGCAGCCGAATATAGATGCGATCGGCTCCAAAGTATATGTATTTACAAAGGGTCAGATGCAAATGCAGGAATTAAATCCTTATCGTGGATACGAATCATCTATGGAGCCCGTATTGCATTTTGGTATTGGAAAAAATACTGTGGCAGACAGCATAAAAATTATTTGGCCTGGCGGGGAACTTCAAAAAGAAATTAATGTAAAAACAAACCAGGTTGTAAACATTGTGTATGCTGCTACAACCAGGATGAGCGATACTGTTAAAAAAAATAATTCCTCTTACCTGTTCACAAATATTACCGGGAAGAATGGATTAAATTATCATCATACCGAAAATGAATTTGTTGATTTTAAAATACAGCCACTGTTGCCACACATGCATTCGAAGAATGGGCCCGGAATTGCAACAGGCGATATAAATGGCGATGGCAAAGAAGATTTTTATATCGGCGGTGCCTCAGGAAATGATGGGAGTTTTTTTATTCAAAACAGCAATGGAAATTTTTCTGAAAGAAAATTGAAGAAGGATACCTTGTATGAAGACATGGGCGTGTTGCTGTTTGATGCAGATAATGACAACGACCTTGATTTGTATGTGGTGAGTGGTGGATCCGAAAATACAGAAGGTACTGCAATGCAACAGGACAGGTTGTATTTTAATGATGGGAAAGGAAATTTTGCCTATCGGCCGGATGCATTACCTGGAACCAAGGCAAGTGGTTCTTGTGTGGTGGCTTGCGATTATGATAAAGATGGAGATTTGGATTTATTTATTGGGGGAAGGGTGGTACCGGGCAGTTACCCTTTGGCGGCAAAAAGTTATTTATTAAAAAATGATGCTGGAAAATTTTCAGATGTATCTGCAGCAGAGTTACCCGGGCAGGGAAAAATAGGAATGGTTACCTCTGCACTTTGGACAGACTATGACAATGATGGCTGGATCGACTTAATGCTGGTCGGAGAATTTATGCCCATCACATTTATAAAAAATGAAAAGGGAAAACTTGCAGTGAACTCAGCAATTGCAATTGATCATTCGCAAGGCTGGTGGAACAGCATTGCTGCCGCCGATTTTGATGAAGATGGGGATATAGATTATATAATCGGAAACCTGGGATTAAACACGAGGCATAAAGCAAATACGAAAGAACCACTTTGTATTTATGCAAAAGATTTTGACAAGAACGGGAGACTGGATCCCGTTATGTGCTACTACGTAGCTGGTAAAAATTATATCTATCCCACCCGTGACGAAATGATAAAACAAGTGGCAGCAATGAGGGGCCGCTTTCAATCGTATAAAGATTTTGCATCTTTTACTTTTGAAGAATCGTTTACCAAACAGGAACTAAGCGATGCGCTGGTTGTAAAAAGCGAATGTTTTGAAAGCAGTTATTTAGAAAATAAAGGAAACGGAAAATTTGAAAGAAAAGCATTACCGCTTGAATGCCAGTTTGCCCCCGTATTTGGAATGCTGACAGGAGATTATAATAATGACGGGCATACAGATGTATTAATAACAGGCAACTCTTACTCCACTGAAGTATCAACAGGCGCTTATGATGCAATGACGGGAATACTGCTTACAGGCAATGGTAAAGGAAACTTCAAAGCATTTGCTTCAGCCGCTACAGGGTTTAAAGCAGATGGCGATAACAAAGGGATCGCTGCATTACCAATATCTGCTAATACTACTATTATTTTATCAGCAAATAACAATGGTGATTTAAAAACTTATATGGTTGCCACTAACGATATATCTTTTGTTACAGCTGGTAAAAATGATGAATACGCCATTGTTCAGAAAAAAGATGGAAAGACCTACCGGCAGGAGTTTTACCGCGGCAATAGTTATTTATCAAATTCATCGCGGGTGTTCAGTTACAATGACTCACTGGTATCTTCTGTAATTTTTTACGATAATAAAGGAAATAAAAAACAAGTAAGTGCTAAATCAAAATAGAGCCGGAAATGAAAAGGATCGCAGGTTTATTGATGATAATTGTTTTTGTTTCTTCCTGTAAACAAAAATCAAATCATGCAGCTATTGAACAGTTTTGTAAAAATCAACTGCCCGAATGGAATAAAAAACTTACTTACGTTATCATAACGGATATTTTCACTCCGCCGGTATGCAGCCGCATTTATGCTTACACCAATATTGCTGCTTATGAAGCATTACTTCCTGAAAATCCAGGTTATAAATCTTATGCTGGCAAATTAACCGACTTGACAACCTTGCCGAAACCCGATAAGAATAAAGAATATTGTTACCCGATTTCAAGCATCATTGCATTTACCACAGTTGGACAAAAGCTGGTGTTTAATGGCGATGCAATGAAAGAAAGAGAAAAAGAATACCTGCAACAGTTAGACAGCATTGGGATCAGTAAAGAGTTATTGGATAGCTCTGTTTCGTATGGCCGTGCTGTAGGGCAGCATATACTGGCGTGGGCAGGTAAGGATGGTTATCTTCAACGAACATCTTACGGAGGTTATATTGTAAGCAGGCAGCCGGGCAGGTGGATTCCTACACCACCGGATTATATGGATGCAGTGGAGAATAATTGGGGGCGGGTAAGGCCATTGGTCATGGATTCCACTTCACAATTCAGGCCGGCTCCACCCATTCCTTATGATACTACGCCGGGCTCTGCATTTTATAAAGAAGTTTACCAGGTGTATGATGCAATCGTGAAACCAAATGCCGGCGATTCGGCTACCGCATGGTATTGGGACGATAACCCAAACACCTCTATCACTGACGGCCACATTACTTACTTTCTTCAGAAAAATTCACCGCCTGGCCATTGGGTGCACATTGCCTGTTCCGTTGCTGAAAAAGAAAATTATAATGCAATGAAAACAGCTTCACTTGTTTCAAAAACAGCCATTGCATTGTTTGACGCTTTTATTTCCTGCTGGGAAGCCAAGTACTATTATAATTATGGAAGGCCGGAGACTTTTATCAACACTAAAAATTTTATTAACTCCTACATTGATAAAGACTGGCAGCCATTGATTCAAACACCGCCATTTCCTGAATACCCTGGCGGCCACAGCACAGCATCTGCAAGCGCTGCCGAGGTGCTTACGACAGTGGTGGGAGATAATTATTCTTTTCTTGATTCAGCAGAAGTGCCTTATGGAAGGTCCATGAGAAAATTCAATTCGTTTTATGATGCCGCAGACCAGGCAAGCATCAGCAGGCTTTACGGAGGCATACACTTTTTAAATGCATTGAACACGGGAAGGGACATGGGCAAGGCGATTGGGAAATTGGTAACCACAAAACTCAAGTGATCACTTTATTGCCACGAATGCACGAATTTTTACGAATAAGGCAGATGGCATTTTAATAACAATGAAATGGCAGTATGACAAACGCTTTTCCAGCGATTAATTTGCATAACAAATACTTATGACCCCGCCATCGCTAAAGATAAACATGGTACTGCAAACTGATTAAATAGTAGGTCGTGGGCAGTACATTTTCGAAATTTAACAATGGGTATTACAGAACTACATCAGTCTGATAATATCCCACCAAAATCAACTATTTATGCAATTCTTGCTTGCCATCCACAAAAAGACAATTGTTGTAATATTATTTCTTTTTGGATTTTCTGTTTCTTTTGCTCAACGCGAAAGCGGTACTGGTTTTACTTCTTCAGATAAGGAGTTGGAGTTAGCCTTCAATTGGGCCCGGAGCACTGCATTACATTACCAGGGGAGCGCAGCCGATCCGGTGGGTCCCTGGTATGAATCAGCGCTTCCTTCCCGGTTTGCGTTTTGTATGCGCGATCTATCCCATCAATGCATCGGCGGTGAGATATTAGGACTAAGCCCTGAAAATCACAACATGCTTACGCTGTTTGCCAGGAATATTTCTGACTCGAAAGACTGGTGCTCTTACTGGGAGATCAATAAATGGTCAAGGCCAGCCCCAGAAGATTACCTAAACGATAAAGAGTTCTGGTATAACCTGCCTGCCAATTTTGACATTTTGTACGCTACCTGGCGCATGTACCTGTGGACCGGCGATAAATCCTACATTGATAATCCCGCGTTTACCAATTTCCAGGAAAAAACCGTAACAGATTATATTGAAAGGTGGGTGTTGGATGCCGATTCCTTATTAACAAGACCGGCCCATCCAAACGCGCCAGTTCCTTTTAATGAAGAAAATTCTTTCCACCGTTGCCGTGGCCTGCCTTCCTACTCCGAAGGAGTACCAGACTTAAAGACCGGTGCCGATCTCGTAGCCGCGTTATACCAGGGCATGCTAACCTATTCGGCGATACTGACAGAAAGGGGACTCAAAGAGGAGGCTGTCAAATATGCCCAAAAAGCAGAGATTTATCGTCAGAAATTGGAGAACGAGTGGTGGGATCAGGGCCAAGGGCGATACCATTCTTATTATAGCAATGATAACAATTTTGGACAGGACGAGGGGGCAACTTTTCTCCTTTGGTTCGATGCCCTGAAAGACAGTGTTAGAATAAACAAGACGCTTACACACCTGGCTTCCCAGGAATGGAATGTAGAAAATACATCTTACCTGCCTTTTCTTTTTTATAAGCATGGTTACTGGGACCAGGCGAGAAAGTACATTCTTTATCTCGCTGATCCTTCCACCGCGAGAAGGGAATATCCTGAAGTTTCTTTCGGTGTCATCGAAGGGATAGTCCAGGGCCTGATGGGCATAACACCTGACGTAAGGACCCGTACCATCAGCACACTTTTTAAAACGACAGGTCAAGGAAATGCCGTAATCAGCCGGCTTTCAATCATCCGAACAATGATTGATCTTGCACACATTAATAATCATCGGTCCATGATAACCAATACCGGGAAAGAATCTTTTAAATGGAAGGCTATGTTTAAAGGCAAATACCGGAAGGCTTATGCGAATGGCGTTTTGGTGCCACTGAAAAATGAAAAGGATATTGATGGCAAAATAATTTTCTACACAGAGATTAATGTAAAGCCAGGAAATAAAATAACTGTCAATGTTGAAAATTGATTTACTCACGCCAATTTTATGCGGCTACACAAAAACCAGGTAAACAGCATTTAATTAAATTACTCAACTTTTTCAAAATAAGGCAATCGATCCAGCGGAACTTGTATTGTTATTTTTGCAGGGCCCTTAATCATTTTTCCCTCATCTGTTTTCCAACTGCCCTTTGGTATGATTACATCTCTGCCGGATTTATTTTTTACTAACATGGGCGCTACCATAATATTATTGCCTAACATAAACTGGTCTTTAATATTTCCGTAACCCTTGTTAGGAAATACATATTCCATATGTCTTATAATGGGTTCTCCGGTAAGGGACGCCTCTTTAGCTAATTGTAAAATGATTGCTATTTTTTGTTGCCGTAGGATAACTGCTTTTTTAACAGCGCTTAAATGAAGGGAATCCAATACTCTCCAGGGCGCTACAGAAAATTGCATCATTGGCATCATCGCATGGCATTGGGCAGACCGGACAATCAGATCCTGGTCAAGCGTGGCATTATCTAAGAAAGAAACAAAATCACCACCGCCAATCATATCCGGACAGGTGAAGGCGTAACCTTCCAAACCTTGTGCAACCACTTGTGGAACTAATTTTTGCAGGTCTTCCCAGTTGTGATTTTTATCAGCAATGCGCTCTGCTATTGGTTGTCCTCCCATTTTCCACATAGCCCGGTATTCATTTAAAGGATATGCTAAACCGATCTCACCAAATATTTCAGTTTGCCTGTTGGGCAACACTTTTTCATACGAAACAGAAGTTGCCGGATAAAAGTAGGCGTCCCCTGCATCAAACTTAAAGCCATCAATACCATAGGTCTTTTGCAAATGATCTAACTGGTCTTTAAACCATTTCACTGCATCCGGATTCGTAAAATCCAATACAGCGCTGGCACCATTCCACCAGCGGATAATGGCGGGTGTTTTTGCTGTAGCCCATTTTGACGTATCGCCATTGCCTTCCAGCAATAAAGCCTTTTTACTTTCTAATAACCGGTAGGGCGGGGAGTCACCACTTACGAAAGGGCAAACCCAAAGCATTACTTTGAAACCCATTTGATGCAGTTCATCCATCATCGCTTTTGGATTGGGGAACCTGCCCGG
This sequence comes from Ferruginibacter sp., assembly GCA_039916545.1. GTDB lineage: Bacteria > Bacteroidota > Bacteroidia > Chitinophagales > Chitinophagaceae > Ferruginibacter. Next base: position 42,674 of record JBDSLD010000072.1, on the reverse strand, counting down.
ATGAAATTGCCACATCCCATAGTTTTCCTGCCAGGTATCATCTATCATCAGCACGCCCGGTTTAAAACCATTATCGATGATGTTATGTGCATATTTTAAAACATCTTCCTGGTTTTGATGGTAGGTTAATTCAATCCAGGTGTTCCATTGCGGCTCGCTGAACAATAACAGATCCGGCAGCTTGCCTGATGCAGGAAAATACTTTTTGGAAACATATTTGTAAACCTCGCTTAAAGAATTTCCAACCTTGCCCTGTTGTACGAAACCTGTGAACGAAGTGATTAACAGGCTGTCATGTTGAAATGAAAAGGCGAAGGGCTCTGTACACCAGATGTAACGCCCATGGCTGGAAATAAGTAATGGCTGCGCCTGGTTCCCTTTATTATCGCCCAATAAATTTATTGAGTAGCTAAAGGAACCTAAAGGTGCATCGTGCGCTTCTGCAATAGCACCTCCCCACCACTGCTCAGCTGCTTCTACCTTCACCACTAAATAATTCGCTGCTGTTTTTTGCTGGCCATGTACATTAATAAAACCTGCACAAATAAAAAGAAAACAAACAATTGCATCTTTGATCATGATTCGATAGCCCATTAAAAAAATATACTAAATAAAAAGAACACGAATTTATTTTTATAATCCGGAAACACAATTTCACACAAAGCTGCAAAGGAGCAAAGACGCAAAGAAAAAGTGTGCGCTGATCTTGATCTTCTGTAATTATTCACATCCCCTTTTTCTAAATAACTTCTTTCACGAAACCAAAAGGCGTTATGCCTTCGCTTTTGTTGTTCCTCCCTTTTCCAGCGTTATATCGATTGGCTTATTTGTTTTCCAGGAACCATTGGTGAAATCAGGTACATCAATTGAAGTGGCACGCTTTGCTACGGACTTTTCGCTTAAAGGCGCAATGGCACTCCAAAGAGCCGCATCGTACACATCCTGGTCAAGCGGCAATCCATTGCGAAGACAATCTATCGTACGCCAATCCATTAAAAATCCATACCGCCATGGCCGCCCACTTCTTTTGCCAGTTCACCGATCTTTTTTACGATGGCAGGCTCGTATTGCTTTTCAAGCCCTTTCATTTGTTCTTCCGATACCCAACTCTCTCCATCAGGAGTAGAGATTTTGGACGGATCCGGGTATTTTAATGCAGAACCTTTTGTTCCGCTAACCTTATGGATTCTTGAATAAATGTTGGGAGAAGTAACATCATGCTGTATCATGATCGTGCGACCCTTATTTGTATGAATGACGGTTGTATTCATATTGCCGCGATACTTATGGTTGGTGAATGGCTTGAAAAAACTATCCTTTGCAGCAAGCTCTTCCGCCTTTTTTTCCATCAAAAAATCTTTACCAGATAAAGACACGAGGTAATCCATTTTATCACCCCTGTTAATATCCATTAACTGGCATATTGGCCCCAGGCCATGTGTAGGGTACAGGTTGCCGTTCCGTGTCATGTTCTCCTTCAGGCGCCACATATCATAGTAACCCGACTTATCAAAATTCAGTCCCAGCAGGTTATGGATATAAGCACCTTCGCCATGTACAATTTCACCGAAGTATCCCTGCCTGGCCATGTTTAAGGTGAGCAGTTCAAAAAAATCATAGCAGCAGTTTTCCAGCATCATGCAATGTTTACGCGTGCGCTCTGAGGTCTCCACCAGCTTCCAGCATTCTTCTACCGTAACTGCAGCAGGAACTTCTATACATACATGTTTACCATGCTCCATCGCGTATACAGCCATCGGTGTGTGCATGTCCCAGGGCGTGGCAATAAATACCAGGTCAATATCTTTATCATCACATACTTTTTTCCATGCATCTTTACTACCTGAGTAAATAGCAGGATTATGAGCAGTGCCGGTCAATACTTTTTTTGCAGACTGAACACTTTTATCCCTTATATCACATAGTGCTTTTATTTCAACACCTTCTAATTTTGAAGTATTGCTCAAGTGCTCAGGGCCACGCTGGCCAAGGCCTATAAAACCTATTCGAACGGTATCTAATTTGGGTGCAGCATAGCCACTCATGTTGAACAATTGTTTGCCAGGTCCGGTATACCGGGAGGCAAATAAATCATTGTCCTGTGGTACTGAAGCAAATCCCTTAAATATTCCGCCACCTGCTACGCTAAAGCCTGAAAGGCCAGCCAGCTTTAAAAAAAGCCTTCGATTATTATTCATTTTTTGTAAGTTTTAAATGATGCTTAAATTTTTTTCTTGAAAATACTGGTGCCCGGGAACCATTTTTCCGCATTGGTACGGTATATTTTATCAATCACCTGTTTTGGTAATTTGAGGCCTTTAAAAGATTGGGCAAAGTCCTTAGAGGTCATTGTGTCACTGGATGTAAAAAATTGCCAATCGCTGATTTTCCTTGCATGGATATCGTCCTTATTGATATCGCCTTTTGCTTCAACACCACCATCCGTAGCATACAACAGCCTGTCCTGGTATTTGATCATAAAGTCATGCACTTTTTGCCAATTGCCCGCCGCCTGGTATTCTAAATGAACGATCCGTGCAGCCATGTCAACTGCCATGTTAGGGAATTTATCAAGCCTTTTGGCGAGCTCATCTACATCCCACTCAAGACTGCCAAGGTGTGCACCAATAAATTGAAGGTCAGGATGCCTTTCAAGCATGTGGTCCCTTGCTGCAATCTGGGCCTCGTAAGATGGGAACTCCGGGTGCAGGTACATGTGATACACCGGGAATTGTGTAAAGTAATTTCTATCGCCGTTGATCGTCATTTTGTCCGCCGGCAACCAACAGTTCTTTGGCTCTGCAAGATGACCAAGAACAGGAATTTTATTTTGTACAATAAAATTGATAATGGGATCAAACCTGGGATCGTCGATCATTACCAGTTTGCCAGTTTTATCTCTCAGGCTAAGGCCGATTACTTTATAAATTTTAACCGCAATAGCTCCCTGTGCAAACGAATTTTTTAAATAGCTGATTGTTTGAGCCTGCCAGTTGCTGTCATTGAAATGACGGATGGAAAATGTAGTTGCATAAGCAATACGATCGGGAAAGCTTTTTATCTGTTGCAGCGCAAGCTTTTGTTGTTCCTCCATTGGCGGAGGTTCGTTTACATCGTCCCAGTTGATGGTAATCAGCCGGAAATTATCCTCAGCGGCCTGTTGCACGTAAGCTGGATTATTTGTATTCACATGAACATGCGCATCAATTTTTTCCACCGTTTTAAAATCGGCTTCCGTGTAGAACTCCCCGGTGCTGGTGGCTGCTGCAGATTTTTTTTTGGCTTCAGTACAACTTTGAAAAAGTAAACAACTGGCCAAAAAATATATAAAAAATAACCTCATATTTTCTTTTATTGCGACAGGATATTGATCGCTGTTCATTTAAATTTAAATTCCTCTAAACCATTTTTTTGCATTGGTACGGTATATTTTATCAACCACTTCCTTTGGCAGTTTCAAGCCTTTAAATTTTTCGCTAAAATCAGGCACGGTCATTTCTTCATCGGTTGCAAAATATTTCCAGTCGCTTACCCTAACATCGTGTACATCTTTATTGACTTCCTCAAAATTTGATTTTGGATCTACACCATGATCAGTAGCATAAATAAGCCGGTCCTGGTATTTGATCATAAAGTCATGCACCTTCTGCCAGTTTTTTACAGACTGTACCTGCAGGTGAGGGATTCTTGCGGCCATATCAACTGCCATGTTTGGGAACTGATCAAGGCGTTTGGCAAGCTCATCCACATTCCATTCAAGGCTTCCTAAATGAGCACCAACAAACCTGAGGTTGGGATGTTTTTTTAGCATATTATCCCGGGCATTGACCTGGTCCTCATAAGATGGATTTTCTTTGTGCAGGAACTGGTGATATTGTGGATGCTCGGTAAAATATTTTTTGTCGCCTTTGATGGTCATGCTGTCTGTTGCAAGCCATGCATTGCGTGGTTCACCCAAATGGCCGAGTAGGGTGATATTATTTTTTTCGATAAAATTCAACACGGTGTCAAACCTTGGGTCGTCAATCATCACCCATTTTCCATTTGCATCTTTCAGTTCCATGCCAATGTTCTTCCAGATTTTAACCGCTATGGCGCCACTATCGAAGGACTGCTTCAGATAAGCAATAGTTTGAGGAAGCCACTTATCCGTACCCCAATTTTTTAAATTAAATGTGGTGGCAAAATGTAACCGGTCAGGGAATAATTTTACAAGTTTTAATGCCACCCCCCGCTGTTCCTCAACCGTGATTCCGGAATTTACATTCACGGTAAGCAAGCGAAGATTGTCTTTTGTTGCCTGGTTAATAAATGTGGAATCAACCGCATTGATGTGAACATGTGTATCGTATTTTTCAACTTTATCAAAATCTGCTGCTGTATAGAAGTCCAACGTTGGTGAGGCAGTAGTTTCAACAGCTGTTTGAACAGCAGCGTCTTTATTAGTAGTTGTGTTGCAATTTTGAAACAACAAACATGCAGTATATAAAACTAAAAGGTTTATGCTCCGGTTAATTTTCATGACAAACTTATTTATATTGAATAAAAGAATTGTTCAACGTTTTAATGATTGATAAAATGCCTGTATATCACAAGAATATTAAATTCTTATAAATATTTTTTTCTTATACATCCAGTTTAAGATCAGCCACAGCAGCAATAAAGTAATTGCGCCGCTAACCAATGGAGCGTAAGGTTCCCCAAACAGTTTGTCAAAATCCTGGCCCAGGTGAATGTAAAGCGACTTGTGAAGCAATGATCTTATCCCTCCATCGGCAAATACATAGGCAGCAATAGAATTGGCACCGATAACCATTAAAAAGTAAGCCCATTTCTTTTTACCGGCTACATCAACCACCTGGTAAAAAAATGTAAGGAACAGGAAACATATTCCACCGCTAAAAATTGTCCACGCCGGTGTCCAGATCTTTTTTACAATTGGGTTGATGCCTGTTACATGTACCAGTACACCCGCGGCGACCAGGCACAAACCGGTAAGGGCAAAAAGCTTTACTTTTTCTTTTTGAGCTTTGGCTGAGGTCAATATATTTCCAGCTAACAAGCCAAGGATCATGGTACCAAGGGTGGGAATAAAGCTAAGCGTTGAATAGCCTCCCCCGTTATTGGTAAATGGCGATTCTCTTGGAAAAAGATTTAAAAACCATTTATCAAAGGCCCATGCCAGGTTGGTATTTTTATTCCAGTGCGCTGCAAAGCCATGCAGGTTATGCTCCCAGTCGGCCGTAACTCCTGCCGTGGAATAATCAAAAGAACTACCTGGCAAAGGATACAATGCAAAAGCCAGCCAGTATCCTACCAAAATAACAACAAGCGCTATGATCTGCGTACGTTGTGATGCGAAGCCTAATAACACCAAAAAAGTATAACCCAAACCAATCTGGCTAAGGGTATCTTCAAACGTAAAATATGTTTGGGTAGAATCCATGGAACGTAAAAAGATCCCGAGGAATATCAATATGAGGGATCGTTTGACGGTATGCAGCATCAGGCTTTTAAAAGAAGCGCCTTTGCTTTTTCTGCTGGCAATTGAATAAGGCAATACCACCCCTACTAAAAAGCTAAAAGAAGGCTGGATCATATCGTGCAAGGCAAGCCAGGTCCATGCCACATGACTTTGATGAAAAGATAAAAATTTCCAGAAACCACTATCCGGTAAAGACTCGGACACCTGTTGAAAAGACAATACCTCTGCCATCATCAGTAACATTACAAAGCCGCGGTACACGTCTACGGATGCCACCCTGTTTATGGATGAATTAATTGGCAGCGATTCTTTGTCAGAACCAGTTTGTGCCGCAACGTCAGTTATTTTTCCCATAAGTTAATTATCTCCCTTTTTGTTTTACACAATTTAATTCGCAGGTTTTAATAATATGGTGTATTGTCCATATTTGGTATTAATAGAATCGCTGTCGCCATGATCAGTATAGCTTGCTGTTAAAACCATCACCTTTTTTGCTGACCCAGTAACAGGCTTTTCACCTGTTTTGAATGCGCCCTCAATTCCCGGATAAAATGTAATATTAGGGTTCGCTCCATTATTGAGAATCCACTTCACCATTTGCTTAACGTCGCTTGCCTTGAGCGCTTTATGTGCAGGCATTGCCGTAGTTCCCCAGGTTCCTGTACTGCCATCAATAATATTTTTTGCAAGTTTTTCAACCGGGCTGTTAATCATTTTATATTTCTTTGCAATCAATTCAAACGACGGCCCTATCAATTTACTTTTTGATGCATGACAGGTAAAGCAATCTGATCTTCTTATCATTGTTAAGCCACTGTTTTCTTTTTCATTTTTTTTCTTGTCCGTATAGATCTTTGCACTGGCAGCATCGGGTAAATAACAAACTTCCAGTAGAACTTCTTTCGCATTTATTTCATCAAAGGCTGAATTGCCATCTTCCTTATCTTTTATGCTGATAGTATACCTGGTAATTGTATTCCATAAAAACCGGTCGTTTTGTGTTGGCTTAACAATTACAACTTCCGGTGGATTATTTTCCGGCTTCTTACCAAAATTTACAAATGAGGTGGTCAAACAAAATGCAAGGGCTAAACAACCAATTGCAAAAAGCACTTTCATCTTTTTTATTCTCATCATTCCTAAATAAATCATCAAGCCTTGTCTATTACGTTTGCAACCCTGTTGGCAGATCTTGTCGCAGCTTCTGTACCCCAGTTGAGATTATCTGCATAGGCGCCTGCAAAATGAATACGCCCTTCAGGCTTTATTATATGTGGCCAGAATTTTTTTAACTGCCCGATCGGAAATGGCTTTCTTTCGCAGGTGGGAGAAAACGTTTCTTTCGTCCAGTCCCTGCTAATCGCCAATTCAATGGTATCTTTTTTTCCTGGATATACTTCCCTGAACGCGGCAAGCGCTCTTTGCGGAGATACACCACCGGGGCCGGTTCCTAATACAATTACCCTGTGTGTATCCACTTCATCTGCAGAATGCCAAACATCTCCTAAATCCGGGTGCCCTAAAAATAAATTGATATTGGGTAAGCCATCATCCAGCCAAAACTTTGAACTAGCCTGGAACACAAACCTAGAGTAGGAATCATAGGTAATGTTATCAAAAACATATTGCTTTTCAGCGCTCATAGCGGGTTGTATAGGAATATTGCGAAAAGCGGTAAGCGGAATACAGTTGACAAAATAATCTGCGGACAGCTGCTTTTCTTCATTATGACTTTTATACGTAACCGTTACGCCCGTATCTCCATTTTTAATAAATGTGATCGGGCTGCTGAGCCATACCCTAGCTCCTAATTTTTTCGCAAAAGCGTTTGGCAACATTTGATTGCCTCCTTTTAGCCTGTATATTTCTGTTGGGAAAACCGGTACGCCGCGAAGTTTAAGAATGGCTCCATACCATAATTTAAATAAGGTTGATTCACCCTCGCCTCCCAGGAATTCCTGTGCAGCTTTTGATGCGCCCTCTTTTTTGAAAAAATCTGAGGCCGGAGTTTTGTCCAGGTCGTCGTAACCAATATTAAAGGGCTGGTATTCGTCTGTAAACTTTTCAAGGTAAGGGGCCGTAAACAAAGTTTCAAATTCTCCCCAGGCATTTTCAGACAGGAATTTCACCTCCCTTTCATTAAAGCCAAATTTTTTAAGTATCGCCGGATCTTTCAACATTTCTTCTGAATAAAATTTTCCATCGATTCTTCTTTGCACGTTTTTGCGTCGTGGATAAGGAATTGTTTCCAGTCCTAATTCTTTTGCATATTCAAAATAAAGTTTGTAACCGGGCTTCACAATGTGTTCCTGTCCGAAATCACCATACAAGCCATCAGACAAACCATCATGTACTGTAAAAATATGCCCGCCATGCCTGCCTGAGGCTTCAAGCACTGTTACATCATGTCCCTTTTTCATCAATTCATACGCACAGCAAAGTCCGGCAAGTCCTGCTCCTCCGACTATAATTTTTTTGGATGGTCCAGGATTAGTCGTTCTATGTTCAGGGGCTGCTTCATTTATTTCAGGGGTAATATTTGCAGATGCATTACCATTCAATAGTGTGGCGCCTATGCCACCCATGACGGTCTTTTTAATAAAATCCCGCCTTTCTAACTTACTCATAACTAATTAAAAATTTAAATGAATATAATGATTGTTGTGATAAATAATCCAAAAGGAACTTATTAAGGTGCCGATGGTTTTTATATAAGTTTAGTTGAAAATGATGAGACCTTAAAATTAAATTAATAGTTCTTTTGTCATTAAATAAACATTAGTTCATTAAATTAATCACTTTTTTTTGAAAAAACAGGAAATGGTGAATTGCAAACGTTTGCTCTTTTTTCTTGAATAAGCAATTTGCCGGTATTATCACACCTGCTTTCCTATATTTCAGTTTCTACATTTATTACGAATGTGTAGAAATCATAACGTTAATCGCTAAATGCCTGGTGAAAGTTGTATCAAAACTTGTCTTGGTAGAAAGATTCAATGGGCGTTAAGTAAGTATCGGGAAGAATCCCCTTACACATAGTGGCGTTTACAGGCAGTTTAAGTTGGCAGACATCACTGCAGGCGGATGCTAATTTAAAAGGAAGGGGATACTTATTTGTAGAAGGTAATGATCGCTAATTGGTAAATCTGAATAGGTTAAATGCTCCAGGCGTCAACAAGGCCGAGATAGTAAATATAAAAAGAAGGATGAAGAAATATCCAACCGGCTTTTGCTTTTTATGGTAGTCTAAAAAAATTGTTGCTTTTGGAAATAACTTAATTAGCCAAAGCAACAAAAAGAATAGGATAATTGAAGGAATAAAAAACAAACCTATGATAAGTGCAATTGCACCGTCGTTCCATTCCGAAAGAATCTTCATATTATGGAGTTTTAGAACTAACGGTTGTTAGCTGCCCGGTTCTAGGGTAAAAAATTTTGCAGAAAATAAAGTGCGATAAATAGTATTTCAACGGAGAAAAGCCAGATGTATGCTTTAATCTTTTTCTGAAGAAAATAGTCAATTATATATCCGGCAATGGCCAATGGGATCAGGTAGATATGCAGATAACTATTTGACTGTTGGCTGAGCGACTCGGGCACTGCAAGAAATAAAATTTCGAATCCCACCAAAAGAGAACTGAAAATATTTAAAGGAGTTAATCTGTATTTCATCTAAAAGGCTACAAATGTAATTTCGAATTATTGCTCATTTCAAATTCCGCTCTTTTAAAATATGTTCTAATTCTTTATTATTATATTTTGAATTATTAATCAATTTATAAGCAAAAAATAAAGGGATCAGTGTAAAAAATCCTAAGCTGTTTTTCATAATACTGTATAATACAATTCCTATCAAAAATCCAATTAGTACAGCATTGGTTATGGAAGTTGATTTCATTTTTTTTGTTTCAAGTAACAATTCCTGGTCTGTTAATTCTGATAGTTTTTTTTCTTTCATTTTTATTGTTTTGGTTGGTACATTTTTGTCAGAATTATTCTTCATAACCGCCACCAATGTTAGCGATAGTTTTTTTGTTCATCGCGCAGGTCTTTCAAATATGATATTGTGTTCTGTTCTTCAATTTTGTTTATACTAAATCCAAGTTTATCTGCAATAAAGTTCGATGTTTGTTGAAATATTTCAGTCATTAAAAGTAAGGCTTTCCAATTTTCTTCTGATTCACAATTTGCGTAAGTAAGCAAAATTTTTTCATAGAAGTCAGCAGAAAGGTATTTTTTAAGAAACTTCCCTGATTTACCCGGTGAAACACCCAACTCATTTTCAATCGCAACTTTCCATTCAATGACTTTCATAAACATGGGTCTTACGACTGTTTCAAGCATGTCTTTAGCGTAAATAATTTCACTTCTCAAAAGTCCCTTCACTACGTATGTACTAACCCACCAAAATTCATTGCACGTATCTAAAAACTCTTTTTCAGTTGGGATTTTAATGTGATAATCTCTATCGCTTGATTGAAGGAGGTTTGCAAAATGGTGGTCTTTGTCAAGCCATAAATCTGTTAAGCTGTCAGGTTTAAAATCTGAGGTAATTTTTTGTTTAGCAAATAAGGTAAGGTCTATGCGATTTTTATCTTCAAACAACATTAGATATGTAAAACTTACACTTTTCTGAAAATTATTTTCATTTCCCAAAATCATTTCATCAGGCAATTGAAAAATTATTTTCCTTCCAAAAATATCTATCCAGGAATGATCAGTAGTAAAACTATCTAAGCTGTCAACTATAAAAAAAACGTCAAAATCCTGAAACTTATCAGGTTTTATATTTGGGTTTGCCCTTGAACCGTTCAATAGAACCGCTCTGATCCTGTCATCTTGTTTGGCAAGGTCCAGTATCAGATTTTTGATTTCAGCTTCGCTTCTTCTCATGTATAGGTATAATTAAAAATTGCTGCCTTTGTCGCCAGCAGTGTGTATCGGCTTACGCCGGGATTTCATATCCTATCTGTTAGAAATATGGAAAAGAGAATAATGTTCAAGCCTCTTTCGTTTTGGTTTGTAATTGGCTGATGCCTTTTTTCAATATGTTCTCATTATTAAACTTTACAGATAACTCAACCACCATTTGTCTTTATTATTCTTTTTATAGGTGTCAAACTTTTTACATAACGGGTAAAGCAGGATAATCACAAAAATCCAAATAAGGTAAACGATTGCTAAGTTGAACCCAAAACCTTTTAATGCTTCTACCCTGAACGGCATTGCTGGTAAAATCATCTTTTGCCAGCCAAAGACCGTAAATGAAGCGACCAATAATGCTAAAAAATGAATTAGATAAATATGTATGATATAAAAGAAAAAGGGAACTCTGCCAAATACACAAAAGAAGTTTACAATACTGCCGTTTAATTTTTCGGAATTTGCTAAAAATAGAAAAGTTCCACCTAGCGTTAAAAGTAAAAATGAAAGGGAAGGTGGGTATTTCGCCAGATTAAAAAATGAAAATATGGTTTGCTTTAAAATACCGTAATCTTTCCAGGGCAGTAAATCACCGTAAATATTTATCCCTCTCAGGATCAAAAAAAATACAATTGCAGTAATGCCAATGATGTTAAATAGTTGCTGACGTTTTGAGGGTTCGAATGTTTTGTCATAAAACGAACCAAAGCAATAGCCCAGGGACATTACAGCAACCCAGGGTATTATTGAATAGCTAACTCTAAATATATGGCCCGGTGTCGTCAAAAATGGTTTGCGTTCATGCAGGAATGTCCAAAGAATACTATTTTCAAAGCGAATATTGTCAAGAAGATTATGCCCAAAAATCAATAAGCAACTAAAAATAAAAATTACTTTTTTAGGAAGATGTATTAGTGCGGCTAAAAAAATCATGCTTATTCCCAATACCCAAATTACCTGGAAACTGACTGTTCTAAAAGTAATATCAAAACACCAGCCGAAATTCATAATTATTAATTCTACAAAAACCAACCAGAGCCCGCGTTTAAGTAAAAAACCAGATAGCTCAGCCGGAGTTTTTCTTTTACCAACTATGAAGGCTGAAAGGCCTGCAAGAAAGCTGAAGGCAGGCGCACAAAAATTGGTAATAAACCTTGTAAAAAAAAGGGGAGCCGTTGTTAGGGCCGGGTCGGTTGGGTCAAAAAAATAAGACGAATAATGGAAATAATCTCTCGTGTGGTCAATTGCCATTATTACTATCACCAATCCTTTTAACAGGTCAAGCGATTCAATCCGATGCCTTGTCAGGGATGTCATAATTTGGTTGCTGTTGATTTATATGCGCTCACATGCGAGGTGTTGCCAGGGTCATGAAGCACCAAGCTATAATATTACTTCAATCCCATTTCATTTTAAAATCAGGTACATGACATTCCCATTTTTATATCGACAGGTGCGATAACCTTCTCCCATTTTATTCTTGGGTTCTTTTCTATATCGGCAAAAGGATTTTTAATTTGACTTTTTTTTATTTTACAACAAGTAGATATTGTTGCAGGTGTTGACGATACTATTTAATTTTTTATTTGGCTGGTTTTCATAATAGGAGACCGGCATTCACGACAGAAGGAATGATCAGATTTTTGTGGATGGCCTTGCCTTTCCCACTCTCATTTTAAGTGGTTAAAATATTTGCCACAATTATACAATGTACAAAATCATATCGAAATAATATATGAAACATACCGTCAATATAGAGGATGGTTCTGTCATTTTGTTAGCAACATATTACCAGTTTACTCAAGATTTTACCTTGCTATCTTTTAAAACAATGGAGTTTCAATGCGCTGTCTTAATTACCGGATCGATTGCTAAATACCAGGCGAGAGAAAATAGCAACCGGAATAACCAATAGGAACATCGTTCAACTTTCACTAATCAATCACTTTTTTTTACTGAAATCCTTACCAGCTTCGCAATAAAAAATTTATGTCATAGGAAAATTGAATTCTACACTTTATAAAAAAACCGTATCTTCAAATTACTATTTAAACATATATCATGGAAGATCAACCAAAGTTCCCCGATCTGACGGATGCTGAACGAAAGGTACTGGAAGATCTGATGCCGGATGAGGTGAGTGAGATCATTACTTCAGGAATTAAGCGTCGCCATTTCCTGAAATTGATCACTTTTACCGGCACAGGATTACTTGCAGTCCACCTCCTCGGTACAGAGCAATTGCTGGCCCGCAGCACGGCCGCCACACCACTTCCCCCGATCGGTGTAGAGAATGGTGTCAACGTCACGCTCAAAGTAAACAGTCAAACGCAAAAGTTATTGGTAGATTCCCGTATGACACTGCTGGACATGCTTCGTGAACGCATGGACCTGACCGGCTCCAAAAAGGGATGCGACCATGGTCAGTGTGGTGCCTGCACTGTGTTAGTTGATGACAGGCGTGTGCTATCATGCCTGACACTTGCAGCCACCTGCGAGAATAAGGAAGTGACCACCATTGAGGGCCTGGCCGATGGAAATGACCTCCATCCGATGCAAGCTTCGTTTATTAAACATGATGGCTTTCAGTGTGGTTATTGCACCCCCGGGCAGATTTGTTCGGCAGTCGCCCTGATGCGTGAAGCAAAAAACGGGGAAGCCAGTTATGTAACCAACAATGTTCGCCAGACCGGGAAGAATCTAAAACTTTCCAATGAAGAGATCCGGGAACGGATGTCGGGAAATATCTGCCGCTGCGGCGCCTATCCAAACATTGTTGATGCCATTCGCGAAGTGCACGGTGATAAGGCGGTCGCAGAGGTCTGGCAATTTGCAGACGGTACAATTTGATCATTCAATTAAAGCATCATCATGAGACCATTCAAATATTCCAACGCCGGTGACCCGGGTACTGCGATCGGGATCGTTTCCGCGAATACCGGCGCAAAATTTTTAGCTGGTGGAACTAACCTGCTGGATCTGATGAAAGAAGATGTAATGCGGCCCGCCGAACTCGTCGATATCACGCGGTTAAAATATGCGGATATTGAGCAGGTCCCCGGTGGGGGTGTATCGATCGGTGCCACGGCCACCAACGCATTCACTGCCAATCACGATATCATCCGCAAGAACTACCCGCTTCTGTCTATGGCCATCCTGGCGGGTGCCAGCGCGCAGATCCGGAATATGGCTACAAACGGGGGCAACTTAAATCAGCGGACACGTTGTTCCTACTTCTATGATGTAAATATGCCTTGCAATAAACGCGAACAGGGTTCAGGTTGTGGTGCTTTAAAAGGAATAAACCGCAACCACGCCATCTTCGGATGGTCGGAAAAATGTGTGGCGGTTTACCCATCAGATATGGCAGTGGCACTGGCGGCGCTGGATGCAGTAGTGCACGTGGAAGGCCCTCAGCATGCCAAACGTACGATCGCGTTTGTCGATTTTCATCGCCTGCCGGGAGGTCAGCCGGAAAAGGACAACAACCTGAAGCAGGGAGAATTTATCACGTCAATCGAACTTCCGGAAAATGATTTTGCCGAACGTTCCTATTATCTTAAGATCCGGGAACGGTCGTCATACGCTTTCGCGTTAATTTCAGTTGCGGCCGCATTGGTCGTAGATGGCACCCGGATCAAACAGGCCAGGATCGCACTGGGAGGTGTTGCTCATAAGCCATGGCGGGCCTCAGTGGCCGAGAAATGGCTGACCGGAAAGGAAGCCACTGAAGCTAACTTTAAAATGGCGGCTGAAGCGGAATTGAAAAACGCAAGGCCACTGGAACACAATAAATTCAAAGTGCCGATGGCCGGCAAAGCGATTGCCCGCGCCCTGCAAGGTGCAATGCAAGGTGGAATTTACGGACTGGAGAACGACACCGAAGGCTAGATCGATCACTAATATCTTTCAACAGAAAATGATTATAACATGAGTGAAACCGGTAAACCAATCAGCCGCATCGATGGCCGCATGAAGGTTATTGGAAAAGCAACCTTTGCCGCAGAATTTAATCAACCGAATATGGCTTATGCATTTCCGGTGCGGGCAACCATTGCGCATGGACGGATCACGGCCATCGATGAAACAGCGGCAAAAAAGGAACCTGGCGTTCTAAGCGTAATAACCTATAAAAATGCCTTTAGGCTGAAGCCGTTGGATATGCAGGCCCAAGCGAAGGCTGGTGCGGCATTCTTAGGTGAATACCTGCCGCCGCTCCAGGATAATAAAGTCTGGTACTTCGGGCAGTTCATAGCAGTGGTGGTAGCCGAAACCTACGAGCAGGCAAGGACGGCTGCTTATAAATTACAGATCCGGTATGCGGTGGAAAAACCGGCGACCGACCTGAAGACAGAACTGTCGAAGAGCACCAAACCCAAAAAATTCATGAATAAAGAGGCTCAGTTGAATACCGGCAAGGCAGCCGCTCCGCTGGCATCTTCAGCAAAACGGATAGAGCACACTTACACAACACCTGTTGAACACCATCACCCCATGGAACCGCATGCTACAATCGCTGCCTGGGATGGCCCTGATAGACTGACTTTATATGATGCCACCCAGGGAGTGGGTATGACTGCCGGGATCGCGGCTTATTTTCTCGGTTTGCAACCTGAAAATGTTCGCGTGATGGCGCCGTTCGTAGGAGGAGGTTTTGGTAGTAAAGGTCTGTGGTTACATACTTTGCTGGTAGCCATGGCTTCAAAAGCGGTGACGCGCCCGGTCAAGCTCGCCCTCACCCGGCAGATGATGCAGACAAATGTTGGTCACCGTGCCGCTACCATTCAGCGGGTTGCATTGGGCACCGATGCCGGTGGAAAACTGAATGTTATTCGTCACCACAATAGTTCATATACTAACCTAACTGAATTCTTTGAACCCAGCGGTATCCAGACACTCACTTTATACGAGGCGCCGCTTCGGGAGATCACTTACGATGTTACGAAACTCAATAGGGGAACGCCCACATTCATGCGTGCGCCTGGTGAGGCGCCCGGCACCTTTGCGCTTGAATCGGCAATAGATGAAATGGCTTACCAATTGAAGATGGACCCGGTTGAATTTCGTATCATTAACCACGCGTCCAAAGATCCGGAGACAAAGCATGACTTCTCAAGTGACTACCTACTTGACTGTTATAAAATAGGCGCGGAAAAATTCGGTTGGTCAGCAAGAAGTATGGAACCCGGCAAGAATAGAAGAGGGAAGTACCTGGTAGGCCACGGAATGGCAACCGCTACCTATCCCGCAGGCAGGAGCGCAGCCACAGTAAGGGTGCAGATGAAGAGTAACGGCGATGTAACGCTGATGACCGCTTCGATCGATATTGGGACCGGAACATATACGGTGCTTGCGCAAACGGCCAGTGATGCGCTTGGGATACCGGTTGAAAGGATCGATGTAAAAATAGGCGATTCAAACCTGCCACCCTCGCCGCTGGCTGGTGGTTCACAAACAACCGCCAGTATTCACCCGGCAGCTTTGGAAGCCTGTAAATTGTTGCTGAAAGACCTTATAGCAATGGCCATTGCCGACCCTGCTTCTAAATTAAATGGACGCAAAGCTGAAGAAATCGGTTACGGCGGGGGAAAACTTTTTTTGATTGGGGATACACAAAACCTGGATTCATACGCGGACATCATGAGCCGGGGTAAAAAAACCGAGATGGAGGCCTGCGCCACCACGCTGCCTTTATCCGGTGCAGGGCTTACTATTCCCGGTGCACGTTGTACACCAACGGAAATCCCGGCCGAACAAAACAGCGATGCCAAACAATACTCGTTCCATTCATTCGGGGCACAGTTCGCCGAGGTGATGGTCGATGAAGATTTTGGTACAGTCAGGGTGACGCGTTTCACCAGTGTGCAGGACGTGGGCCGGATCATGAATGAAAAAACGGCGCGTTCACAGATAATCGGCGGTGTCATTTTTGGGATAGGCGCTGCGTTGATGGAAGCGACAGAATATGACAAACGTTGGGGTAACCCCGTGGTGCGAACATTGGCAGACTATCATGTGCCGGTCAACCTGGATGTGCCGCCGATCGATGTTCATTTTATTGGTAAACCTGATCCGCATATTTCACCTATCGGTGCCCGGGGTATCGGGGAGATCGGGATCACAGGTGTTGCGGCTGCCATCGCCAACGCAGTTTTTAATGCAACGGGAAAGAGGGTAAGAGATCTGCCATTGACACCCGATAAGTTGGTGTAAGGAAGTATGTGAAAATTCCTGGCTGTGCACCAGCGGTGATTTTATTTTTTAGGAATGTTTAAAGGTTAATTCAGGTAACAGAATATTAAATAGGGCCCCTCCATTTTCGCCCTGGGCCGCGGCGATATGGCCATCGTGGCTTTGCACTATTTTTTTGCAGATGGATAAGCCGATGCCCGTGCCTTCAAATTCTTTTTTACCATGCAGGCGCTGAAAAATCCTAAAAATTTTCTCTGCATTTTCTTCATCGAAACCAATGCCATTATCGCTAAACTGTATCAGGTAATATTTTTTGCCGGCATCGAGTGTTGGGTGTTTTGCCACAGTTTCCTTTGTTGCAACAGCGCCAGATATTTTGATGACCGGTTTAATGCCTGGCATTGTAAACTTTAATGAGTTGGACAATAAATTACCGAAAAGCTGGCTCATTTGCATTGCGCTACCGTGAATGACCGGGAGATTAGCAACTTCAACAGACGCCTCCTTTTTTTCTATTTGTAGTTCAAATTCCGCTTTCACAATATCGATCGTTTTGGTTAGATCAACCGCTTCGAAAGTTTCTGTTGCCTGTGCTATTGTTGAAAAGGCAAGTACATCCCTTATCAGGTTTGTCATCCGGTCTGTCGAGCTGTAAATTTTGGTAAAATAGTCCTTCGATTTTTGGGTCATTTCCGGAATACTGTGTTCAAGCATCTGTGTAAATGTGCTGATCTTTCTAACAGGTTCCTGCAAATCATGAGAAGCTATGTAAGCAAATTGTTCTAATTCAGCATTGGAGCGTTTCAAATTAAGGTTGGTTTCCGCTAATTCTTTAGTTCGTTCGATTACTGCTTTTTCAATTTCTTTTCTTATTTCAACCTGGTGAGTTACTTCGATCACAAGCACAATTATCTTCGTAACCGCATTGTTAATGTCGAAAACAGGCAGGTATTCAAAAGTGGTAAATATTTTTTCAGGTACACCATGCCTGATCAGCACCATCTCTGCTTCGGCGGTTGTAAACTTAATACCTGTTTTAAATACATTTTCTAAAATAGGGGCAAAAGGTGCTGCTACTTCAGGAAATACTTCCCAATAAGTTGCATTTAAAAACTGTTCCCGTTTTTTGCCTGAAATTGTAATAAATCTTTCATTTGCCTCAACAATCCTTGCTTCAATTCCCTGCAATACGCAAATGCCGATTGGCGCCGCACTAATAAGGTCCCTCAATTCTTTCTCTTTTCCCTCTATTATTTTACGTGCCACTACCTGTTGTGTTATTTCAGTAGCCGTGGCCATAATACCATAAATATTTCCGGATACATTCCGCAATGCCTTATAAACATAATTGTAATATCCTAAATAAGGTTTTCCAAAACGGATAAGCTCGATTTGAGTCTCTTCCTGGCTGGACATCTCTCCTGTAAAATAAGCGTTTTTCATGCTTTCCTCGATGATGGAACCTGCCAGTTCAGGTATTACTTCAGTAAACCGTTTTCCGATTATGGAATTGTCACGACCGATAAGCCGGAGCATATTTTCATTCACCATGCTTACGACCATTTCTTCACCCGTGTACACGATTTTGGCAATCGGCGAGTTATAAATGACATCACGGGCAAACAGATCGCTTTCCTGTATACGTTTTTGCGCCAGGATTTGTTCCGTGACATCTATGGCCATATTCATGATGCCGTACACTTCCCCGATATCATTGAAGAGCGGCTTATAAGTATAATTGAAATAATAGGTTTCCAGCACTCCGTTTACTTTCAGCCTGGCTTCTGAAGCTGTCTCGTTGTAAGCTTTTCCGGTCGTAAAAACTTTATTGAGAATATCAAAGAAAGGTTGCCCTTTCAATTCCGGTATGGCTTCTTCAAGCCGCATTCCAATTACGGACCGGTCCTTTCCCCAAAAGCCGAGCATTATCTCATTGGCTATTTCAATTTTCATTTCCCTGCCCGTTAAAAGACATGTCGCAACGGGTGCGTCCTCTATCAAAGAACGAAAACGGACTTCACTGTTCCTTAATGAGAGTTCAGTTTGCTTGCTTTGTGTGATGTCCATTGCGTGAATAAAAACACCTATAACCTTGCCTTCTGCATTAAGGTGGGGGGTATAGACAATATCTAACCATTTGCCCAGGTTCATCCTTGAAGGAGCATGCACCTGGTACCGGACCTGCTCTCCCGAATAGGCCCGGTCTAAATACGGTGAAGCTATCCCGTAAGCAGTTTCTCCGATAAATTCCCGGATAGTTTTCCCGATAGCCTCCGTGGCATTTACCTTGAACCAATCCATGAAAACCTCATTGTAAGATTGGTAACGCTGTTCCGAATCCGCGTAAAATAGCATCGCAGGTACTGAGTTGCGAAGTAATTGCAGGTGCGCTTCGCTTTCTTCCACTTTTTTCCTGACCAGTTTTTGTTCAATCAATTCCCTGGCTAATTGCTTCCTGGTATTAGCCTCATGGGTAACATCCTGCAATGTGCCATTAAATGTGTAAGGCTGTTTTTCCTCGTTAAAATAAGCTTTTCCTTTTGCTTTTACGATTGTCTCTATTCCCGTTACGGGATTTTGTACAAGATATTCAATATCATAAATTCCGCCTGATTCGTAGGTCAGGGCTTTGCTAATTGCTTCATTTACCCTCGCCTTGTCTTTTTCGGCAATGACGCTTGTTGCCAATGAAAGCTCGATTTCTTCTCCAGGTTGAAGGCCAAACCATTCTTTTAAACGGGTATTTCCTGTAAATTTATTGGTCATCGGGTTTAATTCCCAGGTGCCTAATTCAGCCGCTTCAATTGCAAACTGCATCTGGTTTTTAGTTTCATGAACCGACGCCATCGCCTTTACCTTGCTGGTAGTTTCGATGCATGTTACAAACACTCCCGCAATTTTGCCATCATCGCCATATGCAGGGCTGTAACTAAAGGTCCAGTATATATCCTCGATTTTTCCATTGCGAAAAAAAGGAACGAGCTGGTCCTCAAAAAAAACAGCCTCGCCCGTACTCATAACATTTTCTATTAATGGCCCGATAAGATCCCAAATCTCCGGCCAGGTATCTTTTGCTTTTTTTCCGATCGCGGGGTGTTTTCCATCAATGCCCAGGCTTGGCCTGAAAGAGTCGTTGTAAAAAGAAAGCAGGTCTTTACCCCAAAATAAAAATTGTGGAGACGCAGCGTGTAAAACAATACCGACGATATTCTGTAAAGTCAGGGGCCAATTATCCGGGACACCGAGCGATGTTTTCTCCCAATCATAATTACGGATCAGTTCTCCCATTTCACCGCCTCCGCGGAGAAAGCTAAGTTCACCTGTAACAGTATTTGCTTCCAAATAGTATTAATTAATAATTGGTTTAAGAATTTCAACAAGCCGGTCAAACCTGTCAGGCTTGGTAATAAAATCAATCGCACCGAGGTCTTTTGTTACCTGGATCGTTGAGGGATTAGAAGAAGTGGAAAATATAATGACCGGTATGTCTTTTTTTGTATCCAGCTTCTTTACATACGTTAAAAATTCCTGTCCGCTCATGATGGGCATATTCAAATCAAGAAAGATGACATCAGGGTTCAGGGCATCAACGGTTAACTTATTCAATGCTTCTTTGGCATTTGAAAACGCCGTACAGATGAGGCTATCCGACAAAACTTGCAATGCCTCCCGGAAGATCTCCTGGTCTTCCACGTCGTCGTCTATGAGTAGTATATTTCTGTAAGCCATAAGAACAAAAATAGTAAAAACATGATTATTTTCCGTTAGGGAATTATACTTTTGACCTCCGGCTATTTATCAAAGTGTAAGTTGAATACTTCCATACATTTAAATGTCATTGGAAATGATTCCAATTTACTGTCAATTTTCATTAAAAGAGTATGTCTGGCAAATTCTGTTTATAGATTAAATTTTGCAATTCATAAAATATCACCAGGTAATTGTGGAAAGAGGTTATTTAAAGTTATCCATATTTTTTTCAGCAAAATAGTAATTGACTGCTTCCTGGATGGCTTGAAGGGAACTATACCTGGGTTTGTAATTCAGTAATCTTTTTGCTTTTTCAATACTTCCATTTGGACTATGGGCAATATGGTCCCATGTTAGTTCCGCATTGGTTTCGCTGGTTGTTTTTTGCCAATCTTCCCAGGATAAAAAACGAAGCATTGCTTCTTTACCAAACCATTTCGACATAGCAGCAGCATAGCCTCTCAGCGTTAACGCTTGCTCCGACACCACATGGAAGCTTTCGCCAATACAACCAGGACGACTTTCTACTGCATTCAAAAAAGCTGCGGCTACGTCAAAAGCATGTACGTGATGAACGGTTTCCATCCCTAAGTTTGGTAAACTAATTTCTTCACCATTGGCCAGCTTTAAAAAAATATCGGGGTCGAGATTACCAGCCGGATTGATGGGTAACCAGCCAGGTCCGGTTATGTGCCCGGGGTGCAATATGGTGACAGGAAAATTCTTTTCACGGGAAAGTGTTAGAAGATAGTCCTCGATCATGGCCTTATTGATCCCATATTCGCCAAAAGGTTTTCGTTCCTGGCGCTCGTTGGTTGGTACTTGTTCACTAAAGCCATGTACCCACATGGTACCGCAATGTATAAAATGCTGCACTTCGCCCAGGAGCGCCCCGGCAAGTATGGCAGCACTTTCCGGGGTGAAGCAAATTAGATCAATGACCACCTCCGCTTTGAGTGCGCTAATTTGTGATCCGAAATTTCCCTGCTCCTCAGCGACCGATCGGTCAATCGTAAGTTTTTCGACACTGTTCCAAAGTGGGGATGTATTGTAGGGCTCTTTTATTTGCCGGCTCACACAAATAACCTCATGGCCGGCAGTCACCAATTGCGGAATTAAATAAGTACCTATATGTCCCGTGCCACCAATGACGACTATTTTCATCTTTGCATCAAATATAGTTTTTAGCTGGTGGTTTTTCTAAACCGGGTGAATCTTTTTGAATATCTTTTTTTACGGATTCAATTCGTGCTGATGGCTTTGTTATTTGTTCCTGCCAAGGTCGTCGCGATTATCTCTCATCTAAACATTCACTTATTTTTTTGCGACCTCATAGTAAAGAAATATTGCACCACATTTAAATGTTTTTGTTTTTAAGAGTGCAAGGTTAACCCTATTCCGGATGTCTCTGAATAGTTGTAAACCGCTTCCTATAACAGTTGGCTGAACGCCCAGTTGATACTCATCAATTAACTCAAGTTGTGTTAAGGCTACTATTAACCCCGGACTGCCAACTAAAATATTTTTACCTGGTTGCTGCTTGAGTTCTAAAATTTCTTCTTTGACGATTTCCTTTTTCAATGTTGTATTTTTCCACTCAACATTTTTGAGCGTACGCGAAAAAACAATCTTTGGAATATTGTCTATCAATACTGCAAATTCATCTGTGGGTTTATTACCGGTAGGTTCTTTTATGATAGATGGCCAATAACTTTCCATAAGTTGATAGGTTGTTCTCCCATAAATAAGGGTGTCCGCATTACTTAACAGCTCATTATAGTGTTGATGGATTTCGTCATCTGCAATCATTGACGTGTGGTCGCAAAACCCGTCAAGGGTCATATTCATTGCCGCAATTATTTTTCTCATCTTGTTCCAGGATTTAAAAGATTGACAGAAATTTTAAATGTTTAAGTGGTTACTGTTGGCTCCACAACAGCTCTGTGGTTCGTTATCCGGACGACCTGGCCAGGAAGCGCCGATACCTGTGTTCGGTCTTGGCTCAGGCTCTTTTCTCACTAATAAAAAACAATTGGTTGCCTTATTTATTTCGCCTACGCTTCAACGGAACCTGTCTTTACTTTTCCGGCCCGTTTGTAATTGGCAATTATAACACCGGTTGTCGTAATAGTACTGTCTGTTAATTTAAATGCGGCCGGAATCACGCCATCGTCAAACAGCTTTTTTCCTTTACCAAGCGTCAACGGGTGAATTTTTAGCCAGAGTTCATCCACCAGGTCATTCTTAAGTAGCAGCTGAATGAGCTTACCGCTGCCCCAAACCTGGATGACAGGACCTTTGGATTCTTTGAGTTTTTTAATGCCTGCCACGGTTTTTATTAATACCGAGTTTTTCCACCCGGTGATCATCGGATCCGACTTTTTCATGTTTTTAGAAAACACGTATTTTGTGCCTTCATTGATTGCGGGCCAAAAGTCGCCATGTTCGGGCCAGTAGGGAGCCCAAATCTCAAATGTTTTTCTGCCCAACAGATAATCTGCTGGTTTCAGTTCTTTTTGTAACACCTTTCCAAAAATTTCGTCGCCATACGGTGCCGTCCAACCGCCATATTTGAAACCGCCTGAAGTATCTTCTTTAGGTCCACCGGGTGCTTGTATCACTCCATCCAATGTGATCATTGATAAGACGATAATTTTTCTCATGTTATTTTACGTCCTTTATAATTTATTGTAAAAAGATTGGTGTAATTACAATACAAATCTCGTAAATAAAGATCGTTCCATTGCGGTGTAAATGCGACAATCTTAGTGGCTGAATGCGGATCATTGGGGTAGATAGATGGAGGGTTATTGCTGTAGAAATGGCCACCAATATTGCCGCATTTTTTCTTCCTGTTAGTGACTGTTTTCATTTTCATTAACCCTGCGTATCTTCTATTTTTGCAGGTCACCAAAGTGAACCTCCATGCATTATGAGCCACGCATAATTTTCTCCATCTTTTTCCCCTTTGCCAGCTCATCCACCAACTTATCCAGGTACCTGACTTTTTGCGTCAAACTATCTTCGATTTCTTCCACTCGATACCCACAGATTATCCCTGTGATCAGGTGTGCTTTGGAGTTTAAGGAAGCATGCTGGAAGAATATTTCAAAACTGGCGCGTCCGTTAATTAGTTCATCCAGCTTCTCATTACCGAAACCTGTTAGCCATTCTATGGCCTGGTGCAATTCATCTTTTGTTCTGCCTTTCTTTTCCACTTTTGCGAGATACAAAGGATAAACCGACGCGAATATCATTTTTGCGATACGCTGGTTGTGTGTATTGGAATTGTTCATGCCTGGTTTTTTAGCCGCAATCTTTTAAATTAATATCTTATGATGCCTTTTGCAGATGAAGTTTTTATGCGATGCCTGTAAGCGAAGCCAATTACTTCCATTTTTAATTTGACGGTGTTAAAATTCATATTTCCTTCTCCATTTCTCATATTTCCTGCGCAGCATTTCAACAGCATTTTGCCCTCCTTTACCCTGGCCAAATATATTTAAATTTAGGTAAGGTTTTTTGTCGTGTGATCTGGCAACTATGATAAATGCACTCGACGCTTTTTGATCTCCGCATCTTTTGTCTCCCCCTGATGTTGAACCTGCTTCGAGGGCGCTCATTAAAATTTCAGCAATGTTCAGTGATTCATTTTGCCCCTTTGTCACGGCTTCCATAATCATATTTAATTCACTGGCAGATGTCAACGTGTTTCCTTGTACAGATACACCACTCTTAGTTAAAGCACCGTTATATTGGTTGGTAGAATCGCCTGTATATATACCCGGCTCATTAATATATTTAATAGTTACTACTGCATATTGCTGTCTTTCAGGATCAAAGCCGGGATTTCTTAATGCCTGAATAATTTGCCCCGGTGTTGCCTCAGCAACTATCATTGACGCACCCTTTTCCCTTGCCTCGTTGTTGCTCATTGCCTGGACAATAATTGCTCCTGCGTTTGGGATAATCTTTCCAATTCCATAGCAATTGTATGAACAGGACGCTCCTGCAATACCTATCGCATTAGTTTTCGGATCAATCATTATGATGGACCAGGTTGCAAAAATCTTAGTAGAATAGCCTACAAAAATGAGGAGCGCCAAAATTGTTTTTTTCATTTTTACTTTTATATTCATTGACTGGCGGTTAGCGGTGGTTGTCGTGCATTGCAGAACATTGACTGCATTGAGCATTGTTTAGATTTTTAAATTTATGATTTAATTTCAACTTTTAAATTCATCCTGGCTATTGATAACTTAATAGAAAGGCTTTTTAAAAGGGCAACGTATAATTCAAAAAAAAATTTCATGAAACTTCTTCTCACTTCCGCCGGCATCAGCAACACGAGTATTCACAATGCACTTGTTGATCTGCTGGGCAAACCGATTGCTGAAGCGAGTGCTCTTTTCGTTCCTACCGCGATATATGCCATACCCAATGGTGCTGACATAGCGCGGGGAATGATTTCCGGATCACTGGGTGACCCTTTCTGCGACATGGGTTGGAAGTCGCTGGGGGTGCTTGAACTAACAGCGCTCACCAGTATCAGGCAAGATCTCTGGGTTCCCATGCTTCAGCAGACGGACGCCTTGCTGGTCGGGGGCGGTGACTGCCAGTATCTATGCTATTGGATGCGGCAGTCCGGGTTGGCGGACCTATTGCCATCATTGCTGAGTAAGACAGTGTATGTCGGCCTGAGCGCCGGGAGTATGGTGATGACCCGATTTGGAACTACCTATGGCGATCATACGCTGCCAGCGGAAAGCGATAAATCGCTGGGACTGGTTGATTTTGCGCTGCATCCGCATCTGGATCATGAGTGGTTTCCGGCAAATTCGTTGGCCAACCTGGAAAAGTTGGCAGCTACGTTGCCCATGCCGTCATATTTGGTTGACGATCAAACCGCCATTAAGGTAACCGAAGGGATAGTTGAGGTAGTTTCTGAGGGAAAGTGGAAACTAATTACCCCGTAAGTCTCTAAATTGATCAGGGAAAATCCTTATCTGGCAAAATAAAATCCGGAAGCAGAAACCGAATTTATTATTAATTTGTAAATTGAATTTTTACATCAGCCCGCCTGGCAGCAAGCCTGGTTATTGGTTTATTGCTGCCGTTTTTTTGCCGTGTTTAATTTGTTTAAAGTTTTCCATTTTAGTAAAAGTCTATTGTTTTAAGAAATTCTTCCCCCTCCTGTTCAGCAACACCTTTTTCGTAATGGTCAACTGTTTCAAACCAGGAAACGCTATTATCCCATTTGGCGATAATTCCGTCAAGACTTGAAACCATATGTATTGTTACTTTAGTAATGTCCGTCATCGGTATAAATTGGCATTTCTGCTAACATTACCTGCAATATTAGCTGCAGTTACAAACTTTGAAAATATAGATTCGATAATAGAATTGGATAAGTCAGCTATTCTTTAATCAAATAAACCAACATTTATAGCCGGGTCAAAAGAAATTTATATGGATGGCGTTGCCTTTCCCCAGTCACAGTTAAAGGCTTAGAATATTTGAGACGATGCTATACAATGTACAGAAATTATATTGCGATAAGGCATCAAGGTAATTGTCCATATTTACAAATCCTCCCTGGCATTACGAATTGTAGTAGTCTTAAAAGAATCGTCATAAGCCTGGTTGTTCATTAAAACGAATTTTTCTGACTATGAGACAGATGATTATGTACAGGTAGTAAAAAGTTATGCCCAATTATATGAACTTGAGAAAAACAGTTAGAACTGTATTATCTTCAATGTGAATAAAGTTAACCTATAAAGTATTCTATGCGTCAAAAGCTAAGGTGTATAATGCTGGTAGATGATGACAGGCTCACCAATTTTTTGAATAATATAATTATTGATAAGGCCGGTATTTCAGAACATGTGGAACGTTGTCATTCGGTTATGTCAGCACTTAATTATCTTTCGTCGGTTTTAAACAAAGAGGTAAACTGCCCATTGCCCGACCTTATTTTCCTGGATATGCAAATACCTGAAAAGTCGGGATGGAAATTTATTGAGCATTATCGATTGATTAAATCTGACTTTGAAAAGCAGCCAATTATTATTATGCTTTCCTCAGTTGCAGACTCCAATGATGTTTTAATGGCATCCCACCTGGAAGAAGTTGCTGCTTTTTATATTAAACCATTAACGCCCAAAATACTAAATACTATCCTGAAAAATTATAATACACAGATATCAGGCAGGGCAAAAAACTGATAAGTGGATTTGCTTATCCTATAAATGACACAAAGACAACAGATCCACTGATCATTGATATGTAAAAGAAAATTAAGGTTTCACCGAGAAGACTGGAAGTAAAAAGGTCTTGATTTTCTTTTTAAATGTTAACTCTTTGCTACCTGCCATACCTGCTCCAATTATTTCCTAAAAGTCATTTTCTGTTCTGTCAAAAATCTGTTATCATCCGGCCAGATACCATTTGTTGTCAGCTTTTCCCAGACAAACGCAGCTTCTCCGCTACCGGCGCTCCTTGAAAAACCCAGCTTATCAATGGATGCAGCACGTTTCCGTATCATATTCAGAAGTACAAAGGGAAATCCATTTGCTTATAAAAACATAAAAGCTTACCAGCGCGTCAATGATATAATGGTTGAGTGGAAAGTAAAAAATGATTTCGGTAATAAAAGTTATGTGGTAGAAAAATCAACCGATGGAATAAATTTTGATGAGGCAGGAGAAATTGTAAGAGGTGCAAACAGCGGTGATCGTGTAGCTTACAGCTGGCCTGATAAAAATATAAACTGGGTAGCAATTTTTATCGCATTAAAAACATTACGTCCGAAGGAACTGCAGGTTACAGCGAAGTGGTAAATGTCCAGGTATCAAAACGTTCAGGAAATATAAGCGTTTACCCTAAACCGGTAGTGAACGGAGTGGTCGTTTTAAAGTACAGCAATAAATCTGGAGGATTTTATGAACCGCAATTATAAATTCAATGTGAGCATAAAGCGTTTTGCATATGTAGCAGGGAGAGGCCTATCTGCATTCAAACGCGATTTTAAATAAACATTTAATGCAACGCCTAACCATTGGTTAATAGAAAAACGTTTGCAGGAGGCTTATTTTCTCATTGATGAAAAGAATAAAAATCCATCCGGCATTAATATTGACCTGGACTTTGAACCCTTTCACACTTTTCATTTACTGTCAAAAAACTATTCGGGCTAACACCAGGTGAAAATGGCGGGTAAAAAGAAAAAATAACATCCGTAATTGCAAGGGTATTTTTACGAGTTGATCAGTATGGTAAGTTTAAAACAGTAGTATCACCGCATTTTACTTTAATTAAAGAGTCCTTTCTTACGCCGGGCGTACTAACCTTTTCGCTATGAATTAAATAGGAGCGAACCCTGCGAAAAGCAAAGTAAGGTGTGTCTTTTTTTATGGTAATATTGATGAGTGAGTCGGACACTTTGTAAGGTTCCGTAGAATTATTGATAATTTTTAAAGCGCCGGTTTCAGTCATTGCAGAATAGCCATAAAAAACAGCGTTCGGAGTTAGCGCACGGTTAAGCGTACCCTGGCTGATCCTGTTTGTTTTGCAGCCTTTCTGAGCAAACCAATAATATATGGTAGTATCCAAATCATTAAAAATTACAATGCCGGTTGAGTCTGATAATTGAGTTATTCCGGAATCGCGTAAGTTTTTGTATAACCTCACACTCACTCCTGTAATGCTTTTTCCGGTGTCATCTTTTACGGTGATCAAAAGAACCGGTTTTTTAGTTTCCGGTAACATTACTTTGGAACATTTTATAGCCAGTGAACTTATTAAAAGTAATACAATAAAAATAGGGTAATAGTTTTTCATTTCGATTTTACGAATTCAATTTCTGATAAACATTTTGTATAGTGGTCTGCATTCAGGCAAGGTACGAATATTTGATGCTAGTGTCATGTTAATAGTAAAAATGAAAGAGGCACCAGGGCACAGGTTCTGGTTCGTGTCTTCACAAAACGAAATATTGCCAGATGCATTACACGAACCGAAAAAGTAGCGGGTTGAATATTTTTCATACGGCCTGCTATCGTATTGGGGTACTACGTGACAGGCGTGAATGAATGTCAACATTTCTTTGATTTATCTAAATTTAGTGTTGTGTCAAATTCCTAAATCAATCGATCAAAAGTTCGAATCATAATAATAATATTTCTTTTAATGTTGTGTTAGCGTTGGAAGCAAAATGCATAACTAATTATCACTTTCTAATTAATTTATTTTATTACCTGGTGCAAGTGCAGGTTTTCCGCTCTTACAAACACCGGCTGAATGGTTGGAACCTGCATTGGGTTAGTCTATACGATTCTAAAACTACAGATTATGAGTAAGCCGCAAATTATTAATTTAGTAAGCATCGATGAGCATTCTACCACGCCCAAATATTTGAAAATCGCTTACTCTGTAGTTAGAGAAATTAATTTCTTATTATAATAAAGAACCTGCTCATTTTATTTTTCCTTTTACTTTCTTTCGATAGTCCGTAGGCGATGTTCCGGTCTTTGATTTAAAAAATGTAACAAAATAACTTACTGATTCAAAATCCAGGCTGAATGCAATTTCCTTGATCGGCATTACCGTGCTTGTCAGCAATTCTTTAGATTTTTGTATTTTTATTTCCATTTGATATTGCGCCGGCGAAAAGCCGGTGTACTCCTTGAATACCCGTCTGAACCAGGAGTAACTTAAGTTCAATGATGCAGCAATAGATGCCGGATTTACATTTTTCTCCGTGTTCTCTCTCATCATCATCCGTGCTTTATCGATCTGTGAAATAATGGCTTTATCCCTAAAAGAATTATTTTTTTCTGAGTAAAATATAAAACCCAGCAGCAGGCCCGAAATACCAGCAAGGATTTGCTGATAAGCAGTTTTTTGAAAATTGGCTGTCTCAATACCTTGTTTAAATAACGCCACTATTTGCTCATTAAATCCTACATTGAATATGGGATTCTTTTTCGAAAAAAAATTATTGCTGATCAATTTTCCTACATAGTCGCCGTTGAAGCCAACCCAGTATTCGTTCCACCCGATTTTACTGACAGGCTTGTAGGTATGCCATTCACCTGGAAATAATAACAGGATGGTGCCAGCAACAATTTTGACTGGTTTACAATTTGTTGATTCAAAAGTACCCTCTCCCTTGGTGATATAAAGTAATATATATTCATTTAATACCCTGCCGGTATTGGGATTGAACCAATAGGCCGATGGATGACTTTTGGGTGGATAGCTGGTGCCGGGAGAGATAGTTTGGGAACCAATAGTGGTGGTATATAAGCCCCATAGCTCATCTGTGGCGCTGACGGCCAGGTATTTGATATTTGAATTTTTATCGTACTTCATTTTGTGTCAAATAGTTAAATGAATCCATCAGAATTTATAACGTTTATTGTACTATTTGAACTATAATTGTGCTGCTATTCATGAATTTAATTTAACGATGCTTTTGTAAGGTGACGAAATGGATATAGTAATACAATTTTAAAACCCCTTTAACTACAGCCTACGTCTTAAAAATTAAAGTTACTATTTATGCGGGTGCAACATTGCAGATATGAAAAACCAGAAATAATTAATTTGATAACAGTAGATAAATATTCCAGCACACCTAAATACCTGCAAATTGCAAATTCTGTTATCCGGGAAATAGAGAACGGGCATATGCTTGTAGGGGAAAATATTCCCTCCGTAACTGAATTGAGTATCGAACTTGACATTGCAAGAGGCACTGTGGAAAAAGGATATAATTACCTGAAAAACGTTGGTATCATTGACGCTGTTCCGAGAAGAGGTTTTTATATCAAAAATATCGAATTCCCGAAACCTCTTAAAATCTTCTTGTTATTTAATAAGCTAAGCGCCCATAAAAAAGCCATCTATGATTCATTTGTAGCTACCGTAGGTGAACATGCCGTAATCGATTTTTATATTTACAACAATGATTTTTTATTGTTCAAAAGGCTGATCGCAAATAACAAAAATGACTATACACATTATGTTATCATACCGCATTTTATGGAAGGTGAAGAAAATGCCTACGAGATAATCAATACCATCCCGAAAGAAAAATTATTATTGCTGGATAAAGTAGTGGGCGGCATTACAGGCGAATACGCAGCCGCTTACGAAAACTTTGAAAAAGATATTTATTCAGCCCTGGTGGAGGCTACAGAGCATTTCTCAAAATATCATACCTTAAAAATTGTATTTCCATCCTACTCATATTATCCTGCAGAAATTTTGAGGGGCTTTAAGAGTTATTGCCAGGATTATGCCTTCTCCTATAAAGTAGTAGACAATATAATGGAAGAGCCGGTACAATGCGGGGAAGTGTACATTAACGTAATGGAAGATGAATTGGTGCTGGTACTGGAAAAGCTGGTAAGTTCGGGCCTTGTCATTGGAAAAGAAGTAGGAGTTATTTCTTACAATGAAACGCCTGTGAAAAAATTTATTTTAAATGGCATTACTACTATATCTACCAATTTTCACCAGATGGGCGTTACTGCTGCTGAGATGATTTTATCAGGTTCAAAGGGCCATCGGGAAATTCCGTTTAGGCTTACATTAAGGCCTTCTTTATAATAAATCTTTCATTTTGTATTCATTATTATTCATAATGAAAACTTTCATCTTTGGAAATCAGGTACCTGCCTGCATTTATAAATGCATGAAATCATATGTATTGTTAAACATCTATTATTTACTCAACAAGTATAATTTAAAAAAAGATTTTCATAGTGGGATAAGGTGGGACAGAAAAGAAAATATTACTTTCTACTTTGTGTTTAATATTAAAATTAACGAGACTGTTAACGAACCAGTTTCTCTTCATCAAAACTAAAAATTGTCTGCTATGTTAAAAAAGCCAAGCAGTTGTTTCCCCGAAAGGAAACGACTTACATTTTCGACGCTTCTCTTATTTTTTAGTCTACTTTCATTTGCTCAACAAAAAATCACGGTCAGCGGAACAGTTCAATCTGACAGTTCTTTGCCATTGTCAAATGTATCCATTAAGGTAAAAGGCGCCACCGATGGTACTACAACCACTGAGAACGGGGCCTTTACAATTAGTGTGAGTAAGGGTACGACGTTGATCTTTTCGACTGTCGGATATGACGAACGACAAATAAAAGCTGAAAAAGATGAATCGGGCGTGTCTATTAAGCTTACGAGGATTACCTCTACCTTAAATGATGTGGTGGTAGTTGGATATGGTACCCGTAAAAAAGCAACCTTAACGGGATCCATTGTTAGCGTGAAAGGGGATGATCTTGCCAAATCACCAGCCAGCAACGTGTCAAATTCATTGGCTGGGCGTTTACCGGGATTAACAGTAGTTACCAGAACCGGTGAACCCGGTAATGACGGCTCTACGCTAAGGATACGTGGCTCAAATTCTTACGGTGATAATTCCCCGCTTGTTGTCGTGGATGGCATTACGGGCCGCAGTTTGGAACGGTTAGATCCGGCTTCCATTGAGTCTATTACCGTTCTAAAGGATGCATCTGCGGCCATTTATGGAGCGCAGGCAGCCAATGGTGTTATATTGGTTACTACCAAACGTGGTACATCCGGTAAACCCACTATTTCGATTTCCTTAAACCAGGGATGGAATACACCGACCGTGCTGCCAAAAATGGTAGATGCACCATTGTATGCTACTATACAAAATGAAATTTCTGCTCATTATCATCCAACATCTCCATTACCTTATTCAGCAGACGATATACAAAAATTTGCAGATGGGTCCGATCCTTATGGGCATCCTAATACGGATTGGTTTAAAGAAACGATCAAGAGTAATTCACCACAACGATATGCAAACTTAACATTGTCCGGGGGCAGCGAGGCAATTAAATATTTCATTGCAGTAGGATCTAATTATGCCGATGGAATGTACAGGAATAGCGCTGTAAGTTACTCTCAAACCAATTTTCAAAGTAATATAGATGCAAAAGTTACCAACAATATCCGTTTAAGCTTCGATCTAACTGGCCGCCAGGAGAACAGGAATTACCCCGGTGGCGGTGCCAACGGTGGTAGCGATGATGGAGCACAAAACATTTTCTGGGCTTTAAACAGGTCGTTCCCTACCTGGGTTGCAAGATATGCCAATGGTTTACCAGGTATCGATATTGAGTATGGTGCCAACCCGGTAGTGTTGGCTACTGATGCAACAGGGTATAGCAAATCGAAGACCTATATCTTGCAGAGTAACGCGAAATTATTGGTCACTATACCGTGGGTGAAAGGATTGTCATTAACAGGTAATGTTTCTGTGGATAAAAAGCTGGTAAGTGCTAAACGCTTTAGAAAGCCATGGTTGCTCTATTCATGGGACAAAGTGACTTTAGATGCTGACGGACAGCCCTTTCTTATAGCTAATAAAAGAGGAAATAATGATCCCCGGTTAGACCAGGGCTCGAATGACGAACAGAATGTAACCCTGAATGCCTTACTTAATTACGACCGCACTTTTGCAAGACACGATCTTAAATTTCTTGCCGGGGCAGAACGTATTAATGGTGATCTTTCAAATTTTTCTGCGCATAGAGAACAATTTGCAAGTGATCTTCTTGCTGAACTGGATTTAGGAGGAAATGCATTAAAAAATTCAGGAGGCTCATCAAGCGTAACACGCAGGTTAGATTATTTTGGAAGGGTAAGTTATGCCTACGACTCAAAATATCTTGCTGAATTTGTGTGGAGATATGATGGCTCTTATATTTTTGATCCGGCTGGTAAACAGTTTGGATTCTTCCCGGGGATTTCTTTAGGCTACCGGATTTCTAACGAAAACTTCTGGAAACAAAATATTTCTTTTATCAATGAATTCAAAATAAGGGGTTCCTGGGGCAGGACAGGTAACGACCGGATAGATCCATACCAATACCTGTCAACTTATCATTATGATGGCAGTTATATATTTAATCAAAATGTTTCGCAACAAACACTGCATGCAGGGGTTGCTCCAAACGCAGGTGTAACCTGGGAAATAGCCAATCAAGCCAATATTGGATTTGATGCACAACTGCTCAGTAACAAGTTAGTTATCAGCGGTGACTATTTCCATAACATTCGTACCAACATCTTAGGGTATAGAAATGCTGCAGTACCGGGCTCTGCCGGTATAGATCTGCCACGGGAAAATATTGGTGAAGTAGTGAATAAAGGGTATGAGTTGCAGGTGTCGTACCGCAATACTATTGGCGATTTCAAGTACCAGGTATCTGCCAACGGAGCTTATGCAAAGAACTATGTTAGATATTCGGCTGAAACACCAGGTGCTCCTGACTACCAGAAATCAACCGGCAAACCAATAGATGCAAGAGCCTATTTCCAGGCGATAGGTGTATTTGCCGACCAGGGATCAATAGACAAGTATCCTCATATGGGTGGAGCAACTCCCGGAGACATTATTTTTAAGGATGTGAATAATGACAATGTAATAGATGACAGGGATAAGGTGAGGAGTGATAAAACCACCATCCCCACATTTACCGGAGGCTTCAGCCTTGACCTGCAGTATAAAAGTTTTTACATAACTGTATTATTCCAGGGAGCAACAGGTGCTGAAAGATCGTACAGGACTTTTTCAGGCGGCCCTGGCGTAGGAAATTTTATGTATAACCTGGTTAAAGACCGCTGGACACCAGAACACCCAAGTTCAACAGATCCAAGAGCCTGGGAGCGTGGAGGAGCTTACTGGATGACTGATGGAGAACCTAACAATACTTACTTCGTTAGAAGCAGTAATTATTTAAGAATGAAGAATGCTGAGATCGGTTATACGCTCAACTCCAGGTATGCCAAAAAAGTTGGCGTTCAATCAGTAAGGTTCTATGCCAGTGGGCTTAACCTGCTGACCTTTACAAAGATGACGGATTTTGATCCCGAATCACCCGACGATGCCCCGGGTTCAATCTGGGTAAACAGCCAGGTATATCCGTTAAACAAAACAATCAATGTTGGATTAAATGTTACATTCTAAATAATTAATTATATGAACAATAGAAAGATAAATTCACTAAATACGCTGCTGCTGGCTGCATTGATACTTGTATCATCGTGCAGCAAAGATGGCCTTGCCACGAAACCTTCCACACAATTTGCAGAAGGAGATGTTTGGACGGATCCTAACCTTATCCAGCTAAATATGAATAGTATTTACGCCCAAAACCCATGGGCTTTCCAGATGACTTCGCTGGCTGTGGATGAGGCACGCTGCTACGATGGTGGCAATGATTATAACATGAGTAATATGCTGATGACGCCTGATAATGCAGGCTGGGGTGATTGGAACGGAAGATACAGGGCTATCAGGCAATGTAACGTATTCCTGGAAAACGTAGACAAATTACCAGAGGATACAAAATTGATCGATGGCGTTACATTTAAAAACAGGTTAAAAGGGGAAGCTACCTTTTTCAGGGCCTGGTATTATAATTTGCTGATCAGTTATTTTGGTGGTGTGCCGTTAATTACAAAGTCTTATGTACTAACAGATGATTTTAGTGCAGCAAGGAACACCTATGCAGAGTGTGTTAAGTTTATTTCTGATGAATGCGATGCAGCAGCAGCATTGTTACCCTTAAAAAATACACAGGATAACAACCAGGGAAGGGCAACAAAAGGGGCAGCTTTAGCGCTTAAATCAAGAGCCCTGCTTTATGCAGCCAGTGATCTTCATAATACAGCTATACCCGGTGCTGCTAATCCTGAATTACTTGGTTACACCGATGCCAACAGGTCACAACGCTGGCAAGCTGCTAAAGATGCAGCCAAAGCCGTAGTAGATTTGGGAATATACAGTTTGTATGAGCCTAATCCTGCATCTGCCGGCGATGCTACAAAAAATTACGAGGCACTCTTTACTTCAAGTAACAGCGTGGAAGATATCTTTATACGTTACTTCAATGCTTCAGCAAGCCAGGGAGCTGACTATTGGGTAGTTTTTCCGAATGGATTTGGTGGTATTGAATTAAATGGCCCAACCAGTGAAATGGTTGACGCTTATGAAATGGCTGACGGGTCTAAGTTTTCCAGAAGCGTTCCTGCTCAAAATTTAGAACCATATAAGAACAGGGATCCACGTTTTTACGCTACAGTATTATATGAAGGGGCAGCTTTCAGGCCACGCCCTGCCAGCTTACAAGGCATTGATCCCCTTGGTGTTTTACGTGTAGGTACCTGGGAAAAATGGGATGGCAGTAAAATTGTTTATGAGTATGGTTTAGATAGCCGGAACAGCGCTGTTTACGGAGGTGGTTATAATAATGCCGGTACATCTATGCTTAAATTCATAAATCGCAGAACTGATATGTATGCCAACCACCAGGATGATTTAACCTGGCGCTTTATACGGTATACAGAAATTATTCTTAATTATGCGGAAGCCTGTATCGGATTAGGACAAGATGCGGAAGCCCGCACTTACATTAATATGATAAGAAAGAAAGCGGCCATGCCTGATGTTACAGAATCAGGTGCTGCATTAGTTCAGCGCTATAGAAATGAAAGGCGTATTGAAATGGCTTTTGAGAACCAACGGTTTTTTGATGTACGCCGCTGGATGATCGGATCAGAAGCATATCATCCAATGCATGGCGTTGATGTTACCTATAAACTAAACCCGGATAAGACAACTGCCACCATCCCAACTGTTACACCGGTACAAATCACCGATGGAAAATGGGACAATAAAGCCTACTTCTTGCCGATTTCGCGGGATGAGATAAACAAGAATTCAAAATTGGTACAAAATCCAGGATATAATTAATCAGCACTCATTTGACACCAGGTGCGGTGTGTGCGAAAAATAGGTAGTTAAGAATAGCGTTAGTAATCGGTTGCACTGAGGGGTCCTGTAGCAAGCCCCTCGTGCACCGTTTTTTACTTTTTTTAGAATGATGGGAATGCTTATAAAAGGCAATACCATAATAAGACAGGATTTAAAAGGGTTAACTAATTTTCAAACAGTTTAATACTTTTTACCGTTGCTATACTTGTAGTATTTCCATGAAAAATAGTTTTGAAAAGTCAGTTATCTTTGACCTCTCAAAACTTAGCCAGGCGGCATTGCGAATGCTATATTTATTAACTAACTGTTAGAAGATAGATTAGTAAGTTGCATTCTGGCGAACGAGTTGAAATGCAACCCTGGAACCCATTGACAAAGAAGATTTAATTAGTTTTACTGCCCGCTGATATATTGTAAAATTGGCTGGATAAAAGAGAGCTCCCGTGAACAATATAGCTTGCTTTTCGTTGAATAAAAATGCTGACTATTTTAAGTTGAACAAAGGGTAGTTAATTAATCGATAATGGTTTAAAACAGTTTTTATGAAATTTCCCTGGAAAATATTTTGTGTGATTGTTCTATTGTGCGGTTCGCTATCCTTATTCCAGGCTTGTTACAATAAGGAAGGAAGTATGCAGGCCTCAAACGAATTACCAGACTCCGTTAGTTACAATTTTGATATCCGACCCATCCTTTCCGATAAATGTTCTACCTGTCATGGCCCTGATGCCAATAAAAGAAAAGCAGGTCTGAGAATGGATAATGCTGAAAGCGCTTTTGCGGCATTGAAAGAAAATCCAACCGCTCATGCACTGGTCGCATTTAAACCTGAACAATCGGAGGCTTTTCTACGGATCACTTCCAAGGATACGGCTGAAATAATGCCGCCGAATTCCTCTTCCCTTAAATTAACACAACACGAAATAGACCTGATTGGCAAATGGATAAAGCAAGGTGCCAAATATGAAAAACACTGGGCGTTTGTTGCGCCTCAAAAAGCTGCTTTGCCAAAAGTAAAAATGACTTCCTGGCCAAGAAATGACATTGATTATTTTATACTTGCCAAACAGGAACAAAAAGGCTTGTCGCCCAATGAAGAAGCGGATAAAGAAAGGCTGTTAAAACGTGTTAGCCTGGATCTTACCGGCTTACCGCCGACCGTAGAAATGATGGATAAATTTTTAGCTGATACAAGTGCAGCCGCATACGAAAAAATGGTTGATCAATTATTTCAAAAACCAGCTTACGGAGAAAAGATGTCGCTGCACTGGCTCGATCTTGCACGTTATGCTGATTCACATGGCTACCAGGATGACGGCTACAGAACGCAATGGCCCTGGCGGGATTGGGTGATACATGCCTTTAACGAAAACCTGCACTACGATGATTTTGTTACCTGGCAACTTGCAGGTGATTTGTTACCCAATTCGTCTAAAGAACAATTGCTGGCAACCGGGTTTAACCGCAATCATAAAATAACGGAAGAAGGCGGTGTGATACAGGAAGAATACAGAACAATGTACGTAACCGACCGCAACGACCTTTTTGGAAAAGGCTTGATGGGGGTTACATTGGAATGCGCACATTGCCACGATCATAAATACGATCCGTTTTCGCAAAAAGAATATTACCAGCTATTCGCCTTTTTCAACAGCGTAAAAGAAGTAGGTATTGAATCTGTTATTGGCGGTCCCGAAACTTATGCGAAAAAACCATTGATGCAGATCACGAATGACGATGTTAAATCTGTGCTCACTTTTATAAATAAAAAGGATACCGGTAAACTGATCGTGTCCGTAATGGGTGACCTTGATACCGCCCGTAAAACACATATCCTTGTACGTGGTAATTATGATGCACCCGGTGATGAGGTAGAACCGGGTACACCGGCAGCAATTTTGCCTTTTAGTAAGGACCTTCCAAAAAACAGGCTGGGACTTGCAGAATGGTTATTCGATAAAAAAAATCCACTTACCGCGAGGGTATATGTAAATATTTTATGGCAGGAATTTTTCGGCAGGGGCATTGTAAAGACTGCCGGCGATTTTGGTATGCAGGGCGAACTGCCTTCTAATCCTGCCTTGCTCGATTGGCTGGCCGTTGATTTCATGGAACATGACTGGGACATCAAACGCCTGGTTAAAAAAATGGTTACCTCTGCCACCTACAGGCAATCTGCCGTGGTTACAAAAGAAAAACTAGCGGTTGATCCGGAAAATATATTGCTGGCCCGCGGCCCACGGTACCGCATAGCCGCAGAATTAATCAGGGACCTGGTATTGTCAAGCAGTGGTTTATTAAATACAAGTATTGGCGGGCCAAGTGTAAAACCTTATCAGCCTGCGGGGTTATGGGAAGGTGCTACATCCGGTCGTGGCCTGTTATCTATTTACATGCAGGACCATGGACAAGACCTTTACCGCCGCGGTATGTACACCCTCATTAAAAGAACAGTGCCTCCACCTTCACTCGCTATTTTCGATGCCAGCAACCGGGATATGTGCGAAGTAAGAAGGTTAAGAACGAATACCCCATTGCAGGCGTTGGTAATGATGAACGATCCAACAGTACTGGAAGCTTCAAGGGTATTGGCAGCAGGATTATTAGAGGAAAAAACGGATGCGAAAAGTAAAATTGCAAAGGCGTTCCGGTTGATCATTTGCAGGAAGCCGGCAGATAAGGAACTGGAGGTATTGAACAATTATTATAACAAAGAAGTAAAGGCATTACAGGAGGCGACAGCCAAAAAAACATTGGCTGTTGGAGAGTATCCGCTGCCTAAAAAAGAGGATATCAAACAATTGGCGGCATTGATGCGGGTGATATCGACTATTTATAACCTGGAGGAAGCTATAACAAAGTCGTGATTTAGTGCGACCTGGTAAATGTTTAAAAATCTTCACATGGACAAAGAAATTTTAGAACATGGTTTCAATTTCAACAGGCGGCGTTTTCTTTCTACGCTAAGCCTGGGTATTGGAAGTGTAGCGCTGGGATCTTTACTGATGCCCGATCTTTTTGGTGGCACCGGGGCAGAGGAAAATGGCTTTGCTCCCGGCATTCCTCATTTCGCACCCAAGGCAAAACGGGTGATCTATTTATTTCAGAATGGCGCTCCCGCACAACAGGAGCTGTTTGATTATAAACCGAAACTCAGGGAAATGAATGGAAAGGAAATCCCTCCTTCCGTTCGTGGTACCCAACGCCTTACCGGTATGACAGCTAACCAGGCCTCATTTCCTTTGGTGGGTTCATTCGTTGATTTTAACCAATTTGGAGACTCACGGGCATGGATAAGCGAACTGATGCCTTACACGGCTAAGATCGTGGATGATCTTTGTATCGTAAAGTCGATGTACACGGAAGCGATCAATCATGATCCGGCGCTAACCTTTCTTCAAACTGGATCACAGCAGGGTAACCGCCCCAGCATGGGATCATGGCTGAGCTATGGTTTGGGAAATGAAAATAAAAACCTGCCTGCATTTACAGTGCTGCTTTCAAGGGGTATCGGTAATGGCCAGGGCGTTTATTCAAAACTATGGTCAAATGGCTTTTTAGATTCCGTACACCAGGGCGTTCAGTTCAGCAAAGGTGAAGACCCTGTATTATACCTGCGTGATGGGATGGACAGGGGTGAGCGCAGGGATATGCTCGATAATCTTTCTGAGTTAAATGAACTTTCTTACAAGCAATTTGGCGATCCCGAAATAACCACCCGGATAAAGCAATATGAAATGGCGTACCGCATGCAGACCGCCGTACCGGAAGTAATGGACCTGTCAAAGGAACCGGATAGTATTGTAAATATGTACGGGCCCGATTGCCTGGTACCCGGCACATACGCAGCCAACTGTTTACTGGCCCGCAAACTATCTGAAAATGGCGTGCGCTTTGTGCAGCTGTATCACCAGGGTTGGGACCAGCATGGGAATCTTCCTTTCGAGATCGCCAGGCAGGCAAAAGATGTAGACCAGGCTTCGGCAGCCTTGGTTACCGATCTCAAGCAGCGTGGACTGCTCGATGAAACATTGGTTATCTGGGGCGGCGAATTTGGCCGTACCAGTTATACGCAGGGCACGCTCACAAAAGATAATTACGGGCGTGATCATCATCCCCGTTGTTTTTCAATCTGGATGGCTGGTGGTGGTATCAAACCCGGCATCGTTTATGGAGAAACAGATGAACTGGGATACAATATCATCAAAGATCCCGTACACGTTCATGACTTCCAGGCTACTGTTTTGAATCAATTGGGGTTAGATCACGAAAAACTTATTTTCAAACACCTTGGCCGCCGCTACAGGCTCACCGATGTTTCAGGAAAAGTAGTCAGGGATATCATCAGTTAATTTATTGCACCACCTTTATCCTACAGATCATCTATT
The DNA here is from genome assembly GCA_039916545.1 of Ferruginibacter sp. Lineage (GTDB taxonomy): Bacteria > Bacteroidota > Bacteroidia > Chitinophagales > Chitinophagaceae > Ferruginibacter. The sequence goes on along the minus strand of JBDSLD010000072.1, from coordinate 2,101 downwards.
TTAATGAACACTAAATTCAGGCTACTCGCAGAACAGGTTTTAATCGTGTTCAACATTTTCATCGGGTTCCTTTTATTATTCGCTAATAAATTAGTACTGCCTTACTGGTTACAACCTGTGGGCAGGTTGCATACGCTGATGCTTCACTTTCCGATCGCAATGCTTATCCTCGCTATCGGAATGGATCTTTTCCGTTTTACCGCAACCAATAAAACCAATACTTTTTATAACAGTTTCTCCCGGTCACTATTACTCGCCAGCGTTTTACTCGCAGGTATTACAGTGATCATGGGTTTATTTCTTTCCCGTGAAGAAGGGTATTCAGGTAATACCATGCAATGGCACAAATGGACAGGCGCCGGGCTTTTTTTTATCGCCTCCATTATTTACTGGCTGCGAAATAAAAAATGGTACAATACGCCGGTTGCAGGCTTCAGCGCAATTGTTATTATTGGTTCGCTGATCATCACCGGGCATTTTGGCGCCACCTTAACGCATGGAGAAAATTTTATCATGCAACCTATTACTGCAACGATGCAAAAACCGCTGGTGCCTTTGGAAGAGGCCATTGTCTTTGCAGATATCATTCAACCTATTTTGGAAAAAAAATGTATCAGTTGCCATAACCCACAAAAGTTAAAAGGTGAGCTGGCATTGACTGATAGCCTGGGACTAATAAAAGGCGGAAAATCAGGGAAATTATTTGTGCCTGGAAATACCGCGATAGGTTTGTTATTAGAGCGGGTACATCTTCCATTGGACGAAGAAAAACATATGCCGCCGGGAGGAAAACCACAGCTTACGGCAGATGAAATTACATTGCTTACGTTATGGATCGAAAAAGAAGCTGGGTTTAATAAAAAAGTAATTTCATTCCCGCCTGATGATTCGTTGCGGTTAATGGCAACAGCGGTATTGAGACCGGATATCGATTCATCTGCTATATTCGACTTCCCGCCTGCGGATGAAAAATTGATTGCGAAACTCAACACAAACTACCGCACCATCGCGCATTTCGCAAAAGAGTCACCGGCGCTTGACGTAAGCATTTATAGCAGGGACGCCTATTCGGTAAAACAATTGGAAGAGCTCAATGAAATAAAGGACCAGGTTATTTCATTGAACCTTAATAAATTGCCAGTGAAGGATGATGACCTTAAAGCGATCAGTAATTTTAAAAACCTGCGCCGGGTTGATTTGAATTTTTCAGAGGTCACCGATAAAGGATTGAGTGCCCTTACTTCCTTAAAACATTTGCACACGCTTTCACTTTCCGGAACAAAAATTTCTTACAATGCTTTAAAAGAAAAATTATCCGCCTTAAAAAATCTTAAAGTAATTTCTGTCTGGAATACAGGTATTTCTTCGCAGGAAATTGCCTCCTTAAAAAAGGAATACAAGGGCGTAACCTTCATTGAAGGATTCAGAAACGATGGCGTGGATACCTTGAAATTAAATCCGCCACAGGTAAAAAACAGCACGCTGGTTTTTGGAGAAACTATTCCTATCCAATTGAGGCACCCGATAAGAGGCGTGGAGATCCGTTACACGATGGATGGCCGGGAGCCTGATAGTCTTCAATCCCCTGTATTTGATAACAATACGATCATCAGCAAAAACACTAAAATAAAAGCAAAGGCATTTAAAGCCGGTTGGTATAGCAGCGATGTAGCTGAATTTGATTTCCTGAAAAACACCTTTATCCCTGATAGTGTCCGGCTGATGTATCCATTAAATAGTGTTCACCAGGCAGAGGGCGCTCATACTTTTTTTGACACAAGGCTCGGTGTTTTTGGCGCTAACAATCCTGCCTGGGCCAACTTCTGGGGCGGCGTGCGGGACAATGACATGGGCCTGGTGTCTGTATTTTATAAACCCATCACCTTATCCTCCGTGGGATTGCACTACATGGTGGAAGAAGAAACAGGTATCTATCCCCCGGATGTAGTAGAAATATGGGGTGGTGAAAATGAGCACCAATTAAAATTACTGGCAACCATTAAACCACCGCTTCCTAAAAAGAAAGAAAAAATTCTCAAAATAGCAGAGGCCTCCTTCAAGCCTCACACCGTATCTTACCTTAAAATAATTGCCAAACCGC
>JBDSLD010000071.1:0-20187 GCA_039916545.1 Ferruginibacter sp. | reverse complement strand
AAAAAAGCGACCAGGTCTGCCAGTAAAAATTATTCCTGATAGCGGAGAAAGCGAGTGTCAGGTGTTTTTTATTGTAGAAGGGTTGTTCAAGCGCGAGTGTAAATGTTTCGCCATTGTAGTAGGCTTCATTGGAACTAAAAGCGCTTTCTCCGTTTGCGGACTTGTAATACAGGTTAACGGATACCTGTGCCTTAAATGTGATGAGGAGATCGCGACGAGTTTTGTAGCCCAGTGAAACATTGGGGTAATCCAGCCAGCCCGATGCGTTGCTATCAAAACCCGACACTTTTAAGAAACCGAACCAATAGCCGATATCATTGCCTGCGGAAAAATACCAGTTTTTTCCAAAAGGTTTTCGCCAGTGCAGTCCGACAGAAACATGGTTTTGCAATGCCTGGAAAAAGAGCCTGCCATCCAAAACGAAATGGTCATTTACCCTTCGCAATACGTGGTAATCGATCGTGGGCACCTGTATCCTGATTTCCTCCGTGATATCTTCAGGTGTGGTGAGCAGGTTGAAGCCAATGGAAGAACGCCAATGTTCCTCATACATCGGATAGGGAAAAAAAATGGCTTTGTGTTTTGGATGAAAGCTGGTGTCCTGCGCTTCAGTATTTAATGCAAGGGCAAGCAGGAACAGCGCTGCAAAAAGTTTTTTATAAATTGATAATATGTAGGAGGGGGCTGGGATATAAAAATATTAGGAAGCAATTTAATTGGTTTTGACTAAAAAAAATGATTTTGTTTATTTTTGGGGGAGGTGGGATAAGAGTAGGTCCCAGGTGAGTGGCTGCCCGCATACTACCTAATTCATTTCAATATTTCCGGCAGGACTCGCCGTTATATCACAATTTATATTTCACCCAAGGTATTCTACCCTACTAAAATACTATCAATAAATTATTCTTAAAGCAGTAAGTTCTCAGCAGGTCAGATGCGAGTCTCTGCTTACATACTAACTACTTTTAAATTGCTATTTCCGGCAGGCTCGGGGCGTGCTGCGGACTCACCTTTCGAATGCTAAGAACTTACGCTGGTCACATTTCCAGTGGTAATTGTTTTCGGGCAAAGCCTGCCTGCGACAAGTCAAGTATCTGGCATCCAGGATCAAGTATCTCATTCCCCCACCACCGGGAACTGCGATATCCTCAAGCTCGTGCAGCCATACGGTACGAGGATAATATTTTCTACCGGGTTCACTGTTTCCAGCTGGTGAATAACACTGAAAGGGATCGGGCCTGTCATTTCATTGTACAACTGCCAGGACGAGATGCGCTTTCCTTTTGTCTTAATGATCACCGGTGTATTTTGTAAGTTCCAGGGAAAATCAGTGACTGCTGCAGATTTTTCAACGGTATAGTTTTCCGCTAGTTTATCAGCCGGTATGTCTAACAGGCCGTAGTTCCATGGTGTGGATGGCCTTACTTCGTAATACGTGTTACCATACGCGATCGGATCTTTTTTATTGGTTACATTTTTTATTTCCTCTCCAATTTTGAGCGCATAGGTAATAGGCCCTCTTTCTATAGAGATGGATTGTTCGTACCAGGTATTTTTAAAAACATGCATGGGTAGTTCGAGCTCCACCACATCACCGTTGTTCCAGCTGCGCTCTATTTTTACCACCTGGTTACCCTGCGCCTGTTTCCATAATCTCCCATTGATCTTTATGGAAGCGCTTTTGCACCAGGCAGGTATCCTCAGGTGAAAAGGAAAAACAACTGCCCTGTTATTTTTGTCCATGCTTAAGGAGAATTTAATGGTCTCATCAAAAGGATAACCGGTCTCTTCCTGCCAGGAAATTTTTGTACCGTTGCCAACTGTCAGCGTTACTTCACTCGGCGAATACAATAATGCGGCAACGCCTTTATCAGCCGTGGCATACCAAAGGTTTTGTGTAAACTTCGGCCAGCCCTGGTGCATATTGGAAGTGCAGCAGGGATAACCGGAGAGCAGGCCGAAACAAAGGTCCGTACCGCCGTGGTTCTGATCAAAATTGCGTACCTGCCGGGTAGCCATTACCTGGTTGGCCTGTTGAAAATATTGCCGGTCCATAAAATCATCCGAGATCTGTGAGGGCAATACATTAAAAGCGATCTTTTCAACCTGGTCAGCGTAGGCTGTATTACCGGTTATTTCAAGCATGGTCTCCAGGCTAAACATCATTTCTACCGCGCTGCATAACTCCGAACCCTGGGTAGGGTTATTGCCATGCAAGGCTTCATCACCGCCGTATAATCCATGCGCCATTCCATTGAATGCCCGCAGATCGGCCAAGCCCTTTTTCGTTGCAGCCAGGTATTTATTATCGGGATGTTGCTGGTAATAAACCAGTGGCTCTTTCATTCCCTGTGCGATATTTACGCAATGTATACTGCCGGTAGTGGCCAGCATATCAGTATTTAAAAACGCGCCGGTATAATCAAAGGTTTGTTTGTGCATCAGGTCTGCAAGATTGAGGAGGAAACGATCGCCGGTAATATTGTAGAGCCAGTACACCACCATCAGGTTGTCACCGGCACGGTAGCGGGCCCAAAATGACCAATGGTCCAGCGGTTTCGAGGGCAACTCCTTTAACTGGTATTTAAAATAGTTGGTCATCAGGCTGATTACCCTTTTATCTCCGGTGGCCGAATAATATTGTTTTAATATTTTAAGCATCACCATTTTTGGCCACCAGTCATGACTATTATTCCTTTGCAATCCGGGCTCGGAAGCATAATCTTTTGCGGGGCCAAAATATCCATCCGGCTGCTGACTTTTGATTGCCCATTCTATCCAGGGTTTTGCTTTTGCGATCAGCGCCGTATCATCTAAAATATAGGCAAGCGGTAACAATCCGTCAATCCAGTACGGGCCACGTTCCCATTGGTCGCCATCACCGCCCAGCCAGCCATTGCGTTCATTCATTACCAGCGGATATAATTTGTCGAGGTTGCCGGTGGCACCATCTTTCTGGCGGATCAGCATTTCCCTTAACCAACCCTTTGGTTTGATCGTACCGAGTGGCAACTCAATATAAGGATTTGGCCTTAACGGTGCCCGGTTATTCAAACTTGTTTTGACAGGTAATGGTTGTGCAACAGCAGCATAAGATGCGAAGAGCCCGGCAATGATGATCGCACAGATATCAGAAATGTTTTTCATTGGTTTTGTAAAATGATTTGAAAATAATTAACAGACCTCTTACCAAATGGAAAAAGATAAAAGCAGCTTTGGAAAGTGACTTTAATAATGATAGCAGTTACCCATTAATCCTCTTTATCATAACCTGGCTCGTCCTCTTTCTTAAGATTTGTTTTGGGTGACGGTAATTTGCCGCGTTTGTAAATGATCAACCCATTGAGAAAATTTCGCAGCACCTGGTCACCAGCTTCTACATAACCGGGATGGTCTTCGTTGCGGAAAAAATCACCTAACGCGCCCTTCGTCATTTCAAAATCCACCAGCTTAAGAATGGCAATAATATCATCATTGCGCAGGGAAAGTGCCACCCTTAGTTTTTTTAATATATCGTTATTGCTTAACGTGTTATTTGATAATTATGGAGGGGTTAAATATACACCGTAGAATTTTAAGAACGGGTTGCCAACCTCGACATTTGACCAGGTATCGTTAAAGGTTGGCAACTCTAAGCAACCTTGTTGGCCTTATAATAAAAAGCATCTGATTGTAGAAAATAAGAAGCTTATCTTATTCAATACCTAATTGTTTTTGTATGGCTTCTAAAGATTTTCCTTTGGTTTCGGGTAACACCTTCCATACAAATACCAGGTGGAGCAACATCATAACACTGTAAAACATAAAAGAATAGAAGCCGCCTTTTGCACTTCCTTCTACAATAATCGGGAAGGTCCAGGAGATGATCGCAGCCATTATCCAATGCGTAAAACTTCCCAGTGAGCCGCCCTGGGAGCGGACAGAATTTGGGAAGATCTCCGATATGAATACCCATATAACCGCCCCCTGCGAAAACCCGAAAAATGCGATAAAGCCGATCAGGTAAATGATCACATTGCTGTCGGCTTCACTGCTGCTGAACGCCATGGCTGTTAATGCCAAAAACAGGATCATCCCTACGGAGCCAATCAGCAGCAATGTTTTTCTGCCGAATTTATCGATCATCGTCATTGCCAGTAAAGTAAATAACAGGTTGGCGGCGCCGATGTAAACGGGTTGAAGGTACGCATGGGCCTTATCGAAACCAGCCATTTCAAATATGCGCGGTGCATAATAAATAATAGCATTGATGCCCGATAGCTGGTTGAACATGGCCAGTATGACCGCGTAAGTAATGGGCTTCCGGAATTTCTTTTGAAATAATTCTTCCGCGTGATGCGTTACCGAATTACGGATATCATTGATGGCTTGCTGCGAGTTGGTTTCACCGATGCGTTCCATGATCGGAATGGCTTCTTCATCGCGGTCGTTCAGGATCAGCCAGCGCGGACTTTCCGGGATCGTGCGCACCAACAAAGCAAATAATCCTGCAGGTATCACCATTATGCCCAGCATCCAGCGCCAGGCATTATCGCCGATGCCGGCAAATAAAAAATTGGTGAGATAAGCGATAAAGATACCGGCAACAATATTCAACTGGAAAGAACCGGCCAGTCGCCCGCGCAGGTGTGCGGGAGATATCTCGGAAATATACATTGGCCCCACCACAGAAGAAGCGCCTACTGCGACACCACCGATAAAACGGAACGTAACGAACAGTAGCCAGGCCGATATAGAAGCGCAACCGATAGAAGACAGTAAATATAAAATGGCGATTGCGATCAGCACTTTTTTACGGCCATATCGCCGCGCGGGATTACCTGCGACAAGGGAACCTAACACGGTTCCGATCAAACTGGATGCCACCGTAAATCCTTGCCAGAAAGAGCTAAGGCTCCACAATTGCTGGATCGTTTTCTCGGCACCCGAAATAACGGCGGTTTCAAAACCAAATAGAAATCCGCCCAACGCGGCGATCAGGGCAATTCGGACGGGATAAGCAAGCATGTGAGTCGGTTGTTTTATGTTAGCAGTTGTCGTTTACAGTTGATAATTGTTCGTTATTGTTGTGCCCATTTTCGAATAGCAGCATATGTTCAGTTGCCGATTCCTCCCGCTAGTCCCAGCACTGTGGGCAGCCCATCCATGCTTTGTAAATTTTTTTCATTTACATAATCGCCCAAACCCTTTTCACCTTTTTTATCGGCCCATTCAAAATGAATTTCTCTTTCTCCTTCATAGTTATAAAGCGGCACGCCGAATCCGCAGGAAGTTTGCACCTTACTGATGTCTGCCACGATTATTTGGCGGGTGCTCGGGTATATCGTAAAATTTGACGCATACAAATCCCATTCTTTACTGCCGGGTAATACGGTAAACCCTTTTCCATACAATCGTAAGATATTCGGCGCTCCTTCAAAGGAACAAAACATAAAAGTGATACGGCCGTTTTCCAGCGTGTGGGCAGATGTTTCATTGCCACTGCTGATCAGGTCCATGTAGGCGCATTTATTGGTATTCAAAATGCGGAAACAGTCGAGGCCCTTCGGTGAAAGATTGATATGGCCATCTTCACTTAACGGAGAGGTGCTTACAAAAAACAGGTGTTGCTTGCCGATAAACTCCTGGTGGGCCCGGGATATGGATGTATGAAATTTTCCCATAATCACATGGATTTAAAAGATCAAAAAAAAAGAAAGATAGTTAATTTTTAAGTTTTTTTATTTAGTGGGGAATTTGTATTCGTTAGCCAGCTTGTAACTTAGCACCCGTTTTATTAATTTAAGCAGATTAATCTGAATAAAATAACTGAGCTGCTATCCAACCGTCATTTAAAATACGGTCAGACGATACGTCAGACTATATTTTAAATGACCGGATAGCTTGCGTTATTTGAATGTCGGTAATAATGATGATGGTAGCAGTCTGTAAAAAATGGTCTGACCTCCGTCTGACCATTTTTTACAGACTGCGGAGAATTTAATAGTGCAATTCCGGCAAGCAAAGAAATCAACAACTGCCTTGAAATAATAATGGGTTCAATCCAACCGTCATTACGATATGTTTAGACGAGACGTCAGACCATATTTTGAATGACCGGATAGTATCCTTATTACCAGACACACAAAAAGCACAGTAATAAAACTGTGCTCTTGCATGTTGTTCTCCATGGCTCGTAGAAAACGATGTATCTTTTTAGGTAAATCTATTTTATGTTGTCTTCGATTTAGATTTTCCTTTGTCTTTCATATCTTCCGCGGTGGCCTCGCCCAGGATTATTTTACCAAAGCTGGTACTTGCTTTAACAGGTATGGAACCACTACCTGATTTTCCTTCATAATTCTTATCAAATTTTGGCCCCTTATCATCGTCCTTGTCATCATCGTCAAATTTTATACTGGTAGTATTTTTAAAACTTCCAAAACTTGTAAAGATGCTGTACGAGGCCGAGGGATTGCCGATGGGCTGGATGTTAACGGTAGAGTAGGAGGCCCTCAGATCCAGTGCCGTCAGGTTATTGTCCATGCTAACCTTGGTTGAACCGCAAAACTCAAAATTGAGTTTAACATTTCCTACCAGCTTACCAAATTCCGCCTGTGAATATTTTACAGTGACAGCGCCATTTGTAATGCTTTCAAAATTCGCTTTGCCAAATTCCACGATAATTTTTTTGATGCTCTTTAATGAGCCTGTTGTTAAAGAACCAAACTTACTAACCAGGTCCACCTCGCCCGCATAATCAGGAATCGTGGTAGCGCCAAACTCATTGGAAATAGTGAGCGGATTATTCGCAGGCATGGAAATGCTGTAATTAATCGACATCGTGCTCTTGTTGTTCTTAGAATTATTGGAATTGTTAATCGAGGTCTTGAATGAAATGTTATTGGACCTTTGATCATCTTTTACAGTAATGCCATCCAATAGGTTTTGCGCGAAATCTTCTTTATTGGAACTTACATCGATCGTAACATCCACTTTTATTTCATTCTTGTTCCAGGTATGTACTTCCACCGAACCAAAAGAATTTTGGATCGTGAGCTTGTCAGCAGCAGATACATTGTATGACTTGCTGATCGATTTATTTTTTACAAATTCAAACTTTTTGTTTTTTTCATTGTCCTGGGCAAACAGGCTGAATTGCGCCAGCAACAAGACCAGCAGGCTAAGTGAAAGATTTATTTTTTTCATGATTGTACTTTTTGGGTTGTTTAATTTGATGAATGATGTTTAATTGCTGATTCAAAACATTTAGCTGCAGCTCTAAATTTTGAATCATTGCTTCTATCAGCATCTCCCGGTTGGGCGTAACGCTGAGTTTGTTTTTAAGTGTATTGTACGAACTATCCAATTGGGTAATATCTTTTGAAAATTTTTGATAAAGTACGGGTTGTTCCTTTGCCAATAATTTTAATTCATCTTGTTTCATGGCGATCAATTTCGCAAACTGGTTCATCTCAGGGGCTTCTTCCGGAGCGAGTGTTACCAGATCTGTAGCAACAGTATCTGTTTTCTTCACAGCCGCGGTTTCAACCTGGTCCTTTTTACTGAAGACAAAAAATGCAGTCGCTGCCACCAGTATAAATATTGCCGCAGCCACACTCCATCTAAAGATTGGATTAAACAGGAAGCGTTTCCCTTGCTTCTTCGTGACGGCCGCTTCCACGTGCTGCCATAACTTTTCCGAAGGCTCCATGTCATCGAATTCTTCACGCTTATTATTAATGAATTTTTCTAACCTGCTCATATTCCTTTTTAATTATTTGAACTAATTTTTGTTTGGCCCTGATATACTGGCTGCGGGTAGTAGATTCTGCAACCTGTAAAATACCGGCAATCTCTTCATGATCGTATCCTTCCAAAAGATACAAGGTCAGCACTGTTCTGTATCCATCGGGTAATTGCATGATGGCCTTCTTTACTGTTTCAACTTTTAGCAGTTGCTCCTTTTCGTCATAAGGAATGTCCTCTGCCCGGTTATAGCTGTTCGTCTTCTCAATATTCAACCAAACAACTTTTCTTTTTTTAAGGTGATTTACAGACCGGTTTACGCAAATTTGTTTTAACCACCCACCAAAGGTAGTGCGGTATTCAAACGAATCGAGGTTACGGAATGTTTCTATAAAACTTTCCTGCAATACATCTTCTGCTTCCGTTGCATTGTTCAAAATACGCAGGCAGGTGTTATACATTGCTTTGGCATACTGATTGTATAGTTCTTTATAGCCTGATGTGTCGCCACTTTTGCAGCGTTCAACCAGTTCGTCGCGTTCTTTTACTAATGTCAGTTGCAAAAAGATAGGTTTTAATGGTTAGAGACAGGGCTTCGAAAACAATGTTGCATCAAATGCAAATTTTTTTTTGCTGCCGGAAAATATTTTAAGGAGAACCGAAACCCGTTTTACAAAAAGCGAGTATATTAATGAGATACGGCTGAACAGTGGATTTGTTACTTTTTTTAAAAAAATGTCCGGCACACTAAAACAAATTGAAATTTTTTCAATATTTGCGTTTTGGTTTATTTGGCTGGCACCCGGAATTCAGGACACAATAAATATTAAATAAATTAGTTATCTTAGAAGTAGAGAAAACTTCCCCGGGAAATAATGATTCGTTGTTTCCAGATTTTTCCACTTTTCCATTTGCCATTTTGAAATAAAACAATAAATTACATAAGGATTTATTGTAATGGACCCCTCCGGTAGTGGGCTCATTATTGTATAAAGGAACTGCCGGTACTTAGAATATAAATCTGTATTTACCCGTAATATTAAAAGGCTAACGTCTATGACAGAAGTAGGAATTACCACCCTGATATTAATCATTGGAAATCTTTTTTGCTCATTACAGGGACTAAGCGATCGTTCGTCCTTTGAGCGGAATAATTTCAGCATCGATAAAATATATTTTCAAAAAGATTATAAGCGGCTCATTACTTCAGGTTTTTTTCATGTCAGCGGACTGCATCTTATTTTAAACATGACCACGCTTTGTTTTTTCAGTGGTGGAATAGAATTGCATCTTGGTGAAGCCAAATATCTACTGATCTATTTTACAAGTTTGCTCGGCGGAAATTTTTTCACACTTTTTCTTCACCGCAACCATGAGGACTATGATGCGGCAACAGGCGCATCGGGCGCGGTTACAGGTGTAATATTCGCTACGCTCGCGCTGTATCCTGATTTTGAGATTGGATTTTTGGGAAGGCATTTTCCTATTCCCGGCTGGTTTTATGGCTTCCTGTTTGTGCTATTTTCTATTTATGGGATCAAATCGAAAAAGGACAATATCGGTCATGAAACGCATTTGGCAGGCGGATTGGCCGGGTTATTGGCAGCGATCATAATACAGCCCTCTTGTCTTACAAATAATTATTTACCCATCCTCGCCGTTGCCATACCCGCCATGTTCTTTATTTTCATCGTTGTTACCAGGCCAAGATTTATATTGATTGATAATATGTTTTATAACGACCAGAGAAAGGTTTTTCGGATAGAACACATACAGGGCCTTGATCACCAGCAGGAGATCGACCTGATACTGGAGAAAATTCATCAGACCGGAATTGACAGTCTTACAAAATTGGAAAAAGAAAAACTTGATTATTATTCTAAAATAATACAGTAACAAACTCCTGGCCTTTCCTATAAAAATCTCCGTCTCCATTTTAAGAGATGATGCGTAGCACTATTTCCTGTAATTTGCTTTGGTTAGCTTATATTATTCCTGGATGCTTTAAGATTAAAGTGTCATTCCCAAACAATAACATCAAATGAAATTATTTTTTTATCTCCTGGCTATATCGGCTTGCTTATGTAGTTGCAACAATAACCCGGATACTGCTGAAAATGAAAATTCCATAACAGTCCCGGCAACACCCATTGTAAATTATGCGGTAACAAAAATTTTCCCCCACGATACTACTTTATTTACTGAAGGATTTTTAGTACACAATAACCAGCTTTTTGAAAGTACAGGGTCGCCTGAAGACCTTCCTCAAACAAGGTCAGTCATCGGAATTATCGATCTGGCAACCGGTAAAATGGATAAGAAAATAGAAATTGACAGATCCAAATATTTTGGCGAGGGGATTGCAATATTGAACAATAAATTGTACCAGCTTACATATACAACCCAGGTTGGATTTATTTACGATGCCCGGTCCTTTAAAAAAATTGGTCAATTTACTTATACGAATAAACAGGGATGGAGTTTAACGACAGATGGCAGGGAACTGATCATGGACGATGGCACTGATAAAATAACTTTCCTTGATACTACCGGCTTGAAACCTTCGAGAATATTATCTGTTACCGAAAATGGCTCACCTGTTATTAAATTAAATGAGCTGGAATTTATAAAGGGATTTATTTATGCTAATATCTGGCTCACCAATTTTATTGTAAAAATCGATCCGTCCAATGGCAAAGTGGTAGGAAAGCTGGACCTGTCCTCTCTCTCATTTGAGGCAAAAAATAAAAACCCCGGAGCAGATGCGCTAAATGGGATTGCCTATGATTCGGCGAATGATAAAGTGTACGTCACAGGCAAACTTTGGCCAAATATTTACCAGCTGGATTTCCCCCGTTAAAATTTATGTTGGATGATGGGATATTGAATTTTATCCTTTCGGGCGCTAACCGATCTTCACTTTTCCTGCAAGGATCGCCGTGCCCAATCCAATCAACGCAATTACAGAGAATGACCACCGCAAACTGGAGGCTCCGGCAATAAAACCGATCAACGGCGGACCTATTAAAAATCCAAGGAAGCCAATGGTCGATACCGCTGCCAGGGCTACGCCGGGTTGCATGCTCTTCGATTTGCCTGCGAGTCCGTACACTAATGGGATCACGGATGAAACACCGAGCCCAACCAGCAGGAAGCCGATCGTGGCAGGCAAAATATGTGGGAAGATCACAGCGGTTAGCAGGCCGATACAGATCACCGTGCCACTAAACTGCAACATCGTTTTTACTCCAAATTTCGTCACCAGCCAGTCCGCTATAAAATGCCCGGCAGCCATACTGCTCATAAATGCAACGTAGCCAAGCGTAGTGTATGCCGCAGACACCTGCACCTCTTTTTGAAAATATACACCGCTCCAGTCAAACATGGTGCCTTCACATACCATGCAGCCGAAAGCGATCAGTCCAAGTTTAAGTATGGAAGCATCGGGCCTGGCAAAAATGGGTTGTTTATTATTACTATCGCTATGCGGCAATGTGTATTTGAATGAAATAAGCACCAATAAAAAAGCTGTTGCGCAGATGATGCAATAATGCGTAAAGGGCGTAAGATGAAGGGCGATCATCAAGGTGCCGACAGCGGCCCCGGTAAAACCTGCAAGGCTCCACAAGCCATGAAAAGAAGCCATGATGGAACGGCCATACAGCGCCTCTACACCTACCGCCTGTGTGTTAATAGAAATGTTAAGCAGGTTGCCCCAAAAGCCAAATAAAAAAAGCGAGGCGGACAGCGTCCATACGGAAGGGGCCATACCTAAAAGTATCAACGTGAGGGGATAAAGCATAGCGGTTATGATCATCACTATACGGCTGCCGAAACGTGCAACCAGGTACCCGGAAAATGGAAGGCCAAGCATCAATCCGACAGGCAGTGCAAACAGTACAGCGCCAAGACCGGCATCAGTTAAAAGCAGCTTGGTTTTTATATCGGGTATACGGCTGGCCCAGGAAGCAAAGGTAAAGCCGGCGATAAAAAAGAATACACTAACCGCGATACGATGAGTTCTGGTGGCTGGTATGGAAATGGTTAGGGACATGTCAATTGATAAATGAAAATGATTTTTTTATGAAGAACAAGGAACTAAAAAGGAAACCTTGTTGACTTTAAATTGGTTTTATTGACGCAAATTAATGAGCGGCCGTGTAATAATTATTGAGACCTTGTTACCCCGGCCTTTTTAACCTCCATAGGTATCCACATAAAGTCTATTGACCATATTTCCTTATCCTGTAATCATCATGCCATGCTACCAACATGATAAGGTCATCCCTCGTATATTTAATTTTTACTGAGGTTAATACAAATTGTGGGCATTAAATTTAAAGTTATTGTTACATAAGTGCTACTTTAGTAAATACCGTCACCTGAATATAACTGTTCCCAATTTCCTGGTGAGATCGATCTCCATCTGTTTTAAATGCTGGTGCACCTGAAGCAATATCATTTGCTCCTCCGAAGACTGCGCTTTTTCAAGGTCGCGCTGGTTTTCATCCATCATCCGCTTGATCTTTCTTAGTTTAAGGTAATTTAAGGTACTGAATACCTCTTCTTTGTAAAGGTCTTCCCGCGTGTCAATTTTGCCCTCGTACACTTCTTTCCAGTTGGGACTTATCTCATAATTGTAATCCATTACTACCATCGCCAGGTGGCGCATTACATTGTCTTCGTGGTAAAGAAATGTTTTAGCCGTGGGCTCAAGACCTTCATCATACCAGGTTTTGTAAATTTTCAGCAAGGCGATCAGGTTTTTATTATCGATCAGTTCTTCCAGCTGATTCACTTCTATTTCACTAAATACATGGTCCGCTACGCGAAACTTTTCGTCCCATGATTTTAACCCGAATTCCAGCAAGCTCCTGACCATTGCCCGTTCATGGGGTTCATCTTTATTGAATAGCGCGGCTGCATCATCTTCTATTTCAGCAGGCTGCCCGTTTTCGAAATTTGAAGGATTAGCGGCCTGCTCCCTGTTTGACCTCGTCTCTTCCTTGGTGATCTTTTCACGGATAAACTTATTTACCAATGCATGCAGGCCGCTTTCTTCGATCTTTAATATCTCGGCACATTGCTTTATATAATCCTGTTGCTTGGTAAAATCCTCCGCTTTATTGATCTTGGAAATCGTTTCCGCCACCTGGTTTACAACTGCGGATTTTTTATTGGTATCCGTCCCGGCGTCCTTCAGCATTACGCCTAATTGAAAAAGAATAAAATCTTTTTTATTTTCAGCAATGAATTGTACAAATGCAGCTGGGCCAACTTTGTTAACATAGCTATCCGGATCCTCTTTGTCCGGTATCAACACCAGTTTTACGTTCAGGCTTTCTTCCAGGGCAAGGTCTAAACCACGCAAGGCAGCTTTTATACCTGCATTGTCGCCATCATAGATAATGGTCAGGTTATTGGTGTATTTTTTTACCAGCCTTAGCTGGTCGGGCGTAAGCGATGTACCGCCACTGGCCACCACATTTTCAATGCCTGCCTGGTGTAGCGCCACTACATCGGTATAGCCTTCCACCAGCAAACACTCGTCCGCTTTGTCGATGGCCATCCTGGCAAAATAACTTCCATATAAAATTTTGCTCTTTACATAGATTTCATTCTCCGGCGTGTTGATATACTTGGGCGCCCGGTCATTGGTTTTTAATATACGCGCGCCAAAGCCGAGCACTTTACCGCTCTGGTTGTGTACCGGGAATATGATCCTCCCGCGGTAATTATCTACCGGCCGCTCATCACGGACTGCTACCAGGCCACTTTTTTGCAACAGATCCAGGTTATATTGTGCGTTGATGGCTGCTTTAGCAAAGCTGTCCCGCGCTTCCGGGTTAAAACCTATCTGGAATTTTTTAATCACCTCCTCCCTGAATCCGCGTTCCTTTAAATAACTCAAACCAATATCCTGCCCCTCTTCGGTATTGAACAAATGATCGGTAAAAAACTTTTGCGCAAAACCATTGATGATATACAAGCTATCGGCACTGAGCTGCTGTAACTTTTGCTCCGGGGTAGTTTCTGTTTCCTCAATTTCAACATTGTATTTTTGTGCCAGCCAGCGCAAAGCCTCTACATAACTGTATTTTTCATGCTCCATCAAAAAGCCGATGCTATTACCACTACGGCCGCAACCGAAGCATTTGTATATTTCTTTTGCGGGTGAAACGGTGAACGATGGCGACTTTTCGTTGTGAAACGGGCAAAGTCCTAAATAATTAGTACCCCTCTTTTTTAATTTGATAAAGGAGCCCACAATTTCGACGATATCGATCCTGCTTAATATTTGTTGTATGGTGTTCTGTGATATCAATAGTATAAATTAAATCTTTGGGCAAATGTACCAAGCATTGGCGATCATCTTTTTACATTTTTTATTGATTTGTGGCATGGTTTGTGAATTTCCACCTCGATTTTTATTTTTGAATTAATTACAAACTAATATCTTTAACAACTAAAATTTTATAGAAATGACAAAATTTTTCTTTTTGGTAGCGTTTAGCCTGGTGGTAACGGCTACTTTTGGACAGGATATCCAGGAAATTAAAAAGTTCTCGTTGTTAGGGCAAACACAGAAGGCAAAGGAAGCAGTTGATAAGTTCTTAGCGATTCCTAAAAATGCCCAGAAGGCGGAAGGTTGGTACTACAAAGGATACATTTATAACCAGTTATCAAAGGACTCTGCAAAGACCGGTGCAGAAAATAAAGAGTTAAAAACAGCGGCTTTTGATGCATTAAAAAAGTACCGGGAACTGGATCCAAAAGCAGAATTATTGGCTGAGAACAACAACTCGCCTCTTTACGATCTGTATGTTGGATTTTATTCAGACCTTGGTGTAAAAGCATACCAGGCGAAAGACCCGGCGGGTGCTTTTGAAAACTTTGCAAAAGGACTTGAAATTCACGATTATATAGCATCTAACAACCTGATCGGGAATAATGGATTTAAGTTTTCAGCGCTTGATACAACATTAACATTGTATACAGCTATTGCGGCTGCCGAAGCAAAAAAGACAGACGAAGCAGCCACGTATTACAAAAAGATCACAGATGCGAACATTGCTGATCCTTTGTATATTGATGCTTACCAGGTAATGGCAGAACGTTACAAAAAATCAAAAGACCAGGCTGGTTTCGCAGACATTATCGCAAAAGGAAAAAAGTTGTTTCCTGTAAATAACGAGTATTGGACAGCTTTGGAAATTGAAGATGCCACCGATGGTGTAAAGGCTCCCGAAATATTTGCCAAGTACGATGAGTTAATGACTAAGAGCCCCGATAATTATACGCTTCCTTATAATTATAGCGTTGAGTTGTACCGCTATATTTATTCTGATTCAAACAAAAATGTTAACACCAACGACTATAAAGCGAAGTTGCCGGAAGTAATGAAAAAGGCGATCAAAATCAAATCAACGCCTGAGGCCAACTTTTTATTAGCAAATTTCCTTTATAATAATTCGATTGATATTTCAGAAGATGCGAGGAAGATGAAAGGCGTTAAACCGGATGATATTAAAAAGAAAAAAGAGTTGCAGGCGCAGTCTGATGCGGCAATGAACGATGCTATACCCTATGCAGAAGCAGTAGTAGCTTTATACCCCGGTATAGCTAAGCCCAAGGCTTCTGAAAAAATAAATTATAAGCAATCGCTGGTAATTTTGAAAAATATTTACGAGAATAAGAAAGATGTGGCAAAGACGGCCAGCTACGATAAGCTGATCAAAGAAGCGGAATAATATATTGAACTTTATTGTGAAAGCAGCATACAATTAAGTATGCTGCTTTTTTTATGGTGGCCCACCCGGTATGCAGTTATTTACCAAAGCAGTTTCGTAAATAGTAACCGGTAGCATACCGTTAAATAAAAAATACCGGTTATATTTTAAAAATAAAGATATTAAGATTATCTTCCTATTGAAGAGCTACTCGTTTCCTAAAAAGTATTAAACGAAATACGATGGTAAATGAAGGCGTACAGCAACTTTTTTTTAAGCATATAAAAAGTAAATTGGCAAGTCACCTTTCATTGGTAGATGAGATAGCGGAGCTTTTAAACATTAGCAATGATAGTGCCTACAGGCGCATAAGAGGTGAAAAATCAGTCAGTTTTGAAGAGTTGCAAAAGCTGTGCGGCCATTTCAAGATCTCTCTTGACTCCTTCCTTCACCTGCAAAGCGATTCTTTTATTTTTAATGGCAAACTAAAATCAGCTGCAGAGAATAGTTTTGAGGAATGGTTACAAAATATCCTGGCCCAGCTTCAGTTATTTAACAGTTACGAGAAAAAGCACGTGTATTTTTTGATGAAGGATATCCCGCCTTTCGTTAACTTTCTTATGCCGGAGCTTGCAAGGTTTAAATATTTCTTCTGGATGAAATCGATCCTCCATTATAAAAGCCTGGCCGGTGTGAAATTTGAATTAGGTGATCCGAGGTACGATGAATATGACGTGATCGTTCAAAAAATAGTCGACCTGTACCTGAAAGTTCCAATGACAGAAATATGGAATGTTGAAAGTATAGAAAGTACGTTACGGCAAATTGCTTTTTACCAGGATGCCGGTGCATTCAAGAATCCCTCGGATGCCCGGTTATTGTATTCAAAAGTGGAGGAAATGATCAATCACATTGAAAGACAGGCGGAGCATGGATTGAAATTTAATATAGGCCAGGAGCCAAAGAGCAGTTCCTCTGAATACCGCATGTATGTAAATGAACTTATTTTGGGCGATAATACCGTACTGGCTGAGTTGAACGATACCCGTATAACTTTTCTTAATTACGGCGTCTTGTTTATTGTGCATACGAGGGATGAGCGCTTTAATAATGCAATGAGTGAGAATCTCGACAACCTCATTAAAAAATCAATGATGGTCAGCAAAAGCGGCGAAAAGGAACGTGTCCGGTTTTTTAACCGGCTTCGCGAAAGGATTTATCAATATAAGGGAGCAGGCTGATTTCAGTAATTACACTATTCGTTGGCGGCAATAGGAAAGCAGAATGTAATGCCCGTAACTTTTTTGCAGGATTTGTTAGATGCGCCATAAGAGATTTTTTGACACCTTACTTTAAAAGCCACGTTATTGTCATTGGTCAACCAATTAAGTAAATAAGGAATGCCTTGCGGCAGAATTGTCACCTGTTTTAGAAATACAAGATCCGGGCGCCTGCTATATTTATGTTTGCTCGACTTAAAAATTCCACCCTTAAAAATATCGCAGGATAAAATATTCCACCCCTTTTGTACATTTAAAAAATTGAGCAATGAGCCTCGTTTAGTTGAAAGCTCTTTATATGCTGTTGAATTATTTTGTCGGGAAAAAATGGCCGTATCGTTGCCACTGTTTGTTTGTGGGGAAGGATTAGCCTGTCCGGAGGTTTGGATAGCTATAAATTTTGCACCGTAATCTTGTCCATAAGTTGTGATACATATGATTATAACACATATGACCAGGAGTACACTTGTTTTCATGGAATAGGGATTGGCTTGTTACCTGGCCGGTGCCTGCAATTTAAAATAGTGGTTGGCGAACTGACAGGTAAACACGTAACGCCGGAATGCCTGTCATATTTTATTGTACCGAAGATATTATTCCGGGAGTAGTTACATTTGTAGTTGTATGATATCGAATAATAAGGTCAGACTAATAGAATGTCCCCGTGATGCCATGCAGGGGTGGAAGCCATTTATACCTACTCGAAAAAAAATAAGCTACATTAATTCCTTGCTCAAAGTAGGTTTCGACACGATTGATTTCGGCAGTTTTGTTTCTCCAAAAGCTATCCCGCAACTGGCGGATACCCGGGAGGTAGTGAAAGGTTTAAAAGTAGCGGATGGGGGAACAAAATTGTTGGCAATTATTGCCAATGTACGGGGAGCCGAAGAAGCGGTTATGTTTGATGAGATCACTTACCTGGGTTTTCCATTTTCTATTTCCCCCACTTTTCAGCAGCGGAACACCAATAGCACCATAGAAGAATCGTTTGCGACAGTAGAGGAGGTACAAAACTTATGCATCAAGAACCAGAAGGAACTGGTCGTTTATATTTCAATGGGTTTTGGCAATCCTTATGGTGACCGGTACGATGAAGCGATTGTGATGGAGTGGGTAGAAAAAATAATACAATTGGATATCGGCATCGTTTCCATGGCAGATACGGTTGGCGTAGCCACTCCGGAGCAGGTCGCCTCAATATTAAAAGTACTGGTCCCTTCCTATGCCGATACAACGATCGGCGTTCATCTTCATTCAACGGCAATTAATTGGAAAGCCAAGACCAACGCGGCATTAGCGGCCGGATGTACCCGTTTTGACGGCGCCTTAAAAGGTATCGGTGGTTGCCCGATGGCGAATGACGAACTGATCGGAAATATGGATACAGAATTAATGATACCCTATTTCAATGAATTGCAACTACTAAATAACCTTGATATGGCAGCTTTGAGCGAATGCAGCAGGATGGCAGGTGAACTGTTTAGTCCGGGTTATCTCTGAGTTCGATTTGTTTCTTTTAACCCATTCACACAATGGTTGCTATTAGCAACGGGCAGGGGCAAGCCGGGCGCCTACGCGGCTCCATGGAATCTCCCAAATACTTCATTAAATTTTTTGCAGCAACTAATTATTCCTCCTGCAACATTTGCAATTTTTACTAATCACCATTGCACCATCGCCCTTTTTTGCGTTTTGACCTGCACTTGTTAAACCTTTACCTGCACTTTGTATTTTTCATTTATTACTGGGTGAAGGTCTTATAAATCAATTAGTAAAAGCTTTCGGACGGTTATAGATTTGTCTGAGAATTAACAATGATTTTAAAAAAGGGCAAGCTGAAAACCTTCCAACAGAGTAAGCATAAATTTTAAAACTAAACAAAATGAAACGCTATTTCACCATCGCAATCGTAACAATTTTTAGCATCGTAACTTTTATCAGCTGCAAAAAAGATACTCCTGAATTTGACAGTGCTTTCAAGGCAGGTACTAACCTCAAAACTGCTGTGCCTGCAGGTGTCAAAGGCCCGGTTGGTATATTCTGGCCAGATAGCTAAAAAGGTAAATAATTAGCCCTGTTATTAATATTTTTCCATCACCTTTACGAGCATATCTGTAATAACAGCATAGCCTTTGTCAGACGGATGAAGACCGTCATAGGTCATGTCAACAGCATCCAACGGGTAAGGATATTCATCCTTTTCAGGATTGAATGGCACGTCAATAAAGGATGGATATGGATAATTTTTATAGGCCCCGGTCTGTGGATCCTTCAGGCGTTTATATTTCACCAGGGTTTCCAATGTCATACCGCTTTTATTGTAAAGGTCGACCGTTTCGAAACGTTCATACCCGGCAATGGCATTGACAGCAGCGGCAAATTGTGCAAGCGACTGGCCATTCTTTTCTTTGTAGGAGCCAAAAGCATTGTTCTTCATATCCCCCACGTAAACAAAATCCACACGCTGCATCGGCGTGATCAGGATAATTTTTGCCTCCTTATTCAGGCTGCGCAACTTATCAATGATAATGCGAAAAGAGCCGTACACTGTATTATTACCGGTATTATTTTGGTAATCTGCCATGGTGCCGATTGGCCTTCCCTGCCACCAGTCATTGGTGCCGAGAAAGATAGAATACACATCCGCTTTTGTTAATCCCAGCTTATCAATATCCCTGGCAATATCGCCCGATGTCCAGCCATTGTGCCCCTGGTTAATATATTGTACTCCAGGAAGTTTTTCCGTTACCCTGGTCATGTATCCTTTGGTTATCCTGCTGCCTGTTTCATTGGCGTGCTCGTTTAAATAAGTAATGGAATCACCAATCGCCACCCAACTTATTTTTTTGGGCGAAGACGATGCAAGTGAAAAAACTACTGCGAGTATCAATAACAATTTTATCATAGCTATATCGTTTTTATTTTCTAAAGTTATTGCTTTAAATAAAATTGATAACTGTTCTTTTATAAGATTGTATTTTTTTCGCGAGCCCCGAATGGGTACTACAAAATCGTCAAATCCTATCGATAAAAAACATTCGTGTAATTTCGTGGGATTAGTGGCAACAAAATAACATGAACTTTCATTTAGAATTTACTCCCGGACAGTTTTCAACAACGATCCGGCACCAACACAAGTTATTGCTGATCGGATCCTGTTTTACGGAAAATATCGGCAGTAAGCTCAGGCAGCATAAATTTTCCGTGCTGGAAAATCCCAATGGAATTTTATTTAATCCGATTAGCATTACAAAGTCCATCCATTCCTATATTTCAAATAAAAAATACACGGAGGCTGACCTGTTTTATCAAAATGAATGTTGGAACAGCTGGGAGCATCACAGCAGGTTTTCCCACCCCGACCAGGCAATTTGTTTAAGTGGGATCAATGCCTCACAACAAGCCGCCAATGAATTTATTTTGAGCGCAGACTGGCTGTTCATCACGAT
>JBDSLD010000070.1:0-12126 GCA_039916545.1 Ferruginibacter sp. | reverse complement strand
TTGCTGTATTATAATTTCCATCTACATTATTACCCATTGCATCTTTACCAACGGCTGTATTTCCGTACCCGAAAGTATTGGCGCTTAAAGAAGCCTGGCCAACAGCTGTGTTGTTATCAGACACAGTGTTTGCAAGCGAACCCTGGCCAACGGCGGTGTTGTTACTATTCAACACATTGAACAATAAACTTTGAAAACCTACTGCAGTATTTGCATTGCCGCTTTCATTATACCTGCCTGCCTGGTTGCCCAACGCCGTATTTTGAATACCGGTTTTGTTACCGTACAATGCAATCCTGCCAAGTGCAGTGTTTTGCGAACCGCTAATGTTATTGTAGAGTGACTGGCTGCCAATGGCAGTATTGGACACACCCGTTGTGTTAAAATATAATGCTTTGGATCCTATGCCCATGTTATAGCTGCCTGTGTTGTGGTACAAAGCCGAATCGCCTATAGCAACTATATTACTACCAGTAGTATTTTGGTAAGAAGCACTTCTACCTATCGCAACATTAGACCAACCTGTTAAGTTTTGAATTAGCGCATAAGCACCGGCAGCAACGTTATTGTTTCCGTTTGTATTTGAAGCCAGGGCACTTATGCCTAAGGCCGTATTTGCCGTACCTATTGTAGTAGCGTACAGGGTACCAACGCCTACACCCGTATTATCATTACCTATTGTGTTTTTATTAAGACTATTAAATCCGAGCGCCGTGTTTTGTAATCCTGTGGTATTGTTTTCAAAAGCATACGAACCGAATGCCAGGTTAGCAGTAGCCTCATTGATTTCGCCTGCGGCAAAATTATTTACTCTGAATTTTAATGGCAGGTTATCGCTTGTACCAATAAAATTTGTGCTGGCATTTGTTCCGGCATTTCCTGTTAAGGACCAACCTCCTGCTGGTGAGCCGCCTGCCGTAACAAGTGCCCAGGCACTTCCATTATAAACGTACAATCCCGGTGTGGCATCTGTTTGGTAAATAATCAACCCCACTTTAGGAGAAGGGACTAATCCTTTTTGGGCAGCAGTCATTCTTGGTGGAAGAAAACCTTTGTTGGTTGCTTTTAATTCCAGTACGGATGAAGCATCCGGTGTGGTTGTTCCGATACCTACTGATTGAGAAAAAGCTGCAGGTTTTGTAAAAAACAATAGCATCAGGGAAATAATTATTTTGTTCATTGCAGTTATTTTATTTTAATATTTGGTAAAAGTAATAGTACCCATCGCGAAAAAAAAGGAGACGTATTAGCAGGTTGAAGCAGCTACTTTGGTGGAGTGATGGCGGTATTAAGCGGTAGAAACAGGGAGGAAAATTTGCTTCCCGAAAAATACCTTAATAATTTCCACCAGTATTGGATAGGATTAACAAAGAAAAGTTAGCCGGTTATCTGCTGGTAATAGACTGGGCTCTTACAATACAACTATATGCAACCATAATATTATCGTCGTTTCAAATTACTGTAAAAAGAGCAAAATATAAATGGTGTTTGAGCTGTCTTTCATCAGGTATGCCCGGATTAAATACTCCTGCAGTTTGGCGGTTGCCCTTAAAATTTCAGCCAGGTTGTTTTTGCGTTTTTCTAACAGCTCCAGCTGTTGGAGGATCGTTTTAAAATCCTGCCAGTTTGGATAAATGCTTACTGCTGCCGGCATGATGTGGCGTAAAGAAAAGAAGCAACATTTCAAATGCAAAGCCGCATCAAGGTAATAAGTATCAGTTTACAACCGACCTTCAAGAGTTTTATCCCAACATTGATTCTCAAAGGGTTTACAAGACATTCATTAGTTTAAAGTTTTCCCACCATTATGCCCATTGGTTGACAAAGCTTACCACGTGGAAATACGAATTGCCGCAAGGTACCCCAACAAGCACACATATTGCAAACCTTGTTTTTCTTGAAACAGATGGAAAGCTAATTGAACTCTGTAACAGTCATGGAATAACTTACACCAGATATGTTGACGACTTGACTTTTTCTTCACAGCACGATTTTCGGTTTTTGCTAAACGATATTTTGAATATCGTAACTGCTGGAAACTTTAAACTTAGTTATCGTAAAACAAAATATAGTGGTAATCAGACGATAACCGGTATCAACGTTTTTCTAACCAAAATTGACGCTCCCGAAAAAATAATTAACAAATCACAAATAGAAATTAACACAAATGCTAACAGCCGACCATTTACAAACTATCTCAATAATATTAGAAAAACCAACAATAGAAAAAAGAAAGCGATCCACTAACAGATGCCTTGGCTATTTTTTCCCAATTTTATCCAATCCCTTTTTTTCAAAATATTGTCGATAAAATTCTCTTATTTCATCGTCTTTGGTGGTTTTTTTAATGCGGTCAGCAATTATGTTTCTACGTATGTATTTGGATCATAATCATACTCTCTCTTTGGATCTGTAACCGGATCCCATCCATTGCGTAAATCGAAAATAATTTCCTGGAGCAATTCATTAATGGCAGTTAATTTTTCATTCAAATCTTTTATTCTGTTTATTCCTTCACGCCTTTTGAACCTATGCACGTTCCTCTTTTCCTTAAAAGTAAAATATACGTACCAATCCTTAGATGGATTTTTATGGTGATCGCAAATTAAAGGATGGGTGTATTTCTTTTTGTTAAATTCTGCCATTTTTGGAGTTTTTTCAAATGCACGCATTTGGATACATATGTGTATCCTAAACGATTTTTCAACGGGCGACTTTTGAAGAATGAAAAATTTAGTTGGAATTAAATCATTTGCATCGCATTTAAGGCGACTTAGAGAGGGTGCAGGATTATCCCAACAACACTTGCTGATTCAGCAGAAGTTGCCAAAATTACCATTCAGCGCATTGAAAACGCCAAGTATAGCGTTACCCCTGACACCTTATTTCTATTTCAGAAGCGCTTAAAATTCCCTTAAAAAAGTTACCAGATTACTAGGCGGAGAGTTTGGAAGAAGTAAAGGACCTGTATTGCCCAGAACCCATATCCGGTACCGGTTTTGTACCGGATTGTTCCGGCTTTGTTAGGTATGCGGAGAGTTTGGAACTCTCAAAAAAAAACACTGATAACTTATTGGTTATCAGTGTTTAAACTCGCGGAGAGTTAGGGATTCGAACCCCAGGACCTGTTACAGTCAACAGTTTTCAAGACTGCCGCAATCGACCGCTCTGCCAACTCTCCGGCGCAAAAGTACGGTTTGAATTATTTCAACCCAAAACTTTTAAGATATAATTTGCTCCGGATCCTTGTCGCGAACTACCACCAAATCCTTTAAGTCAACAGTGATGGGCATTACGCCTACCTGCAGCACTACTTTTTTGCCCCTTAATTCTTTTACGATCCCTACCTGGCGGTTCTGTTTCATCCTCACTTTGTCGCCAATATTGACCTCCCCTCCTATTTCTATAAACTTTTCATTTACCTTTTTCTGGTGCTTTTCCGCTACCATTTTTTCTTTCTGGTTGAATAACAACGCATGGATCATCTTCACCACCCTGTCCTTATCTTCCGATTTTCGCCATTCGATCACCATCGTCTTTAACCTGCGTTCCATATCTTTCAGGTAAGCCAGTTTGTCTTCAGATAACTTGTTCTGGTGCTTCAGCCGCTCAACCTCCTGCACATGCTTTTCCTTGTCCATCACCTGCTGCATCTCTTTTTTAAGCCGTTCATTTTCCTTCAACAGGTGAAACAATTCCTTTTTCTCCAGGTCGATCTTTTGAAGGTCCTGCTCTGTGCGGTTCAATAATTTATCCAGGGTAAAATGATCTTCATCCACTAATGTCCTCGCTTTTTCGATCAGCCTTTTTTCCAGTCCAATGCGTTCGGCGATCGAGAAGGTGTAGGAACTGCCGGGCTTACCCACCACCAATTTGTATAGTGGCAACAGGTTTTTTTCATCAAATTGCATGGCGCCATTGATGATGCCCGGCACTTTGTTGGCCATCACTTTTAGATTCAAATAGTGCGTGGTCACAATCCCGAAAGAATGCTTGTGCGCCAGTTCTTCCATGATCACTTCTGCAAAAGCGCCGCCTAAGTTAGGATCACTGCCGCTACCCAGTTCATCGATAAAAAACAAAGTTTTACCATTGGCATTTTCCATGAAATGCTTCATATTTTTTAAATGGGAAGAATAGGTGCTAAGCTCAAATTCCAGGCTTTGCGTATCGCCGATATGGATCATAATCTGCTTAAAGATTCCCATCTCGCTATCGGGGTGGACAGGTACCAGCAAGCCACTTTGCATCATCAGTTGTAAAAGGCCCACTGTTTTTAGTGTAACCGTTTTGCCACCGGCATTCGGACCGCTGATCACCAAAATCCTGCTTTTATCGTTCAGGGTAAGATTGACAGGAATGGTCGGCTTGTTATTATTTTTATTGTAGATCAGCAGCAGCGGATGATAAGCCTGTATCAAATGAACATGCGCCTTGTCGTGTACCTTGGGATAATTGCCTCCCAGCACAACTGCCCATTTTGCCTTGGCATTGATAAAGTCAAATTCGCCGGCTACCTCGTGGTAAGTCTTTAGTAAAGGCGCATAGGCGCTGATCCGTTGCGTCAGCCGGCCCAGTATCTTGTATATCTCTTTGCGCTCCTCGTTTTCCAGCGAAAAAATATCGTTGTTGAGCCCGGTGGTTTCTTCCGGTTCAATAAAACTTGTTCTCCGGCTATCGCTTTCTCCATGCAAAATACCCTTGATCATGCGTTTTTGTTCTGCATAAACTGCCAATACCCGGCGGCCATTGATAAAACTTTCTTCAATATCGGCCAGGTAGCCAAGCTTATTTAATTTGGTTACCATCCGGTCGAAAATGCGGCGTAGCTCATTCCGCTTCCGGTACAGGTTCATGCGAATACTTGCCAATGCCTCACTTGCACTATCTTTTACACCCCCCGACTCATCCAGTATCTCGTCGATCAGAACAGCAATATTTTTTTCAAAATAAGTGTCCCTGATTACCGAAGTCAACGCAGGAAAGGCGATCCTTCTTTCATTATCGAACCACCTGAAAATGCTGCCCGTATTCTCCGCCAGTTTGCGAATATTCAAAAATTGTTCTCCCGTAAGAACGGCGCCGGGAATCGCCAATAGTTTTAGATCCCTGGTTAGGTTCAGTACAAAATCGTTTGGGAAATTTAACCCTGTTTGTATCAATAATTTGTACTCATGACTTTGTTTTAATTCAAGATCGATAAATTCCTTTTTAGTATGGATGCGTAAATTCGCCGCCCTTTCTTTGGCGTATTCTGTTTTACAATATTCTGCCAGTAAGGTTTTTACTTTCTCATACTCCAACTGCTGCAAGGCTGATTCCGGAAAAAATTTCATGTCGATAATATCCTTAAGATTTTTAATGCCTGATTGGCGGCAAAGGTAAGAAAATATGCCTCCATCACTGCCATTTGAAGATTGGCAGAGTAATGGATAACTGGAAATGGCCGGAGTAACAATATCAGCATTTGTTTTGATCTGTTCAATTTTTGCCCGTGTATTATTCGCGCATTTTTGGCAAAAAAAATCAAGGCAGCCTGGCCGAGGGCTAATTTGTTAAACCTTAGTTAGTAAAAATTGTTACTGAATCTACGGGGATTACTTTTGCGTATTTCTTAAAAAATTATATATGAAATTATTTTATTTAACAATAACCAGTTTGCTTGGCATGTTTGCGCCGGCTCAAAAAAATAGTACAAATAAATTACCGGGTATGACTGATAATGTTAGCAATGCAAAGATGGATACGGCTACATTTGGAACGGGTTGCTTCTGGTGTACGGAAGCGGTTTTTCAACAGGTGGAGGGCGTGTCGAAAGTTACCAGCGGTTACAGCGGCGGAAAGGTCGAAAACCCTACTTACAAACAGGTTTGTTCCGGCACAACCGGCCATGCCGAGTGTTTAAATATTGTGTACGATCCCGCAAAAATAACCTTTGATGAACTGCTGGAAATTTTTTGGCAGGTGCACGATCCAACTACATTAAATAAACAGGGAAACGATGTTGGCACCCAATACCGCAGCGTGGTATTTTATCGCAATGAAGAGCAAAAAGCGAAGGTGGAAAAATACAAAGCTGAATTAAACAAGAGTGGCGCCTGGGCCAACCCGGTTGTGACCGCGCTGGAACCTTTTATTAAATTTTACCCGGCCGAAGATTACCATCAGAATTATTACAATGAAAATAAAGGAGAAGGTTATTGCCAGTTCGTGATCAGGCCAAAGGTGGAAAAATTCCAAAAAGTATTTAAAAGCAAGCTGAAGAAACACGCTTAGACCAGCAATTTTTTGCCACGAATGCACGAATAAAAACGAATGAATACAAATTTTCTGCCCGGACTTTCTTTGGTTTTATTCGTGCCTTCGTGGCAATCTTAATCCAGTTTTTTTGTTTTTCTTAACTCCAGCAGGTTTAGGCTGTTTGGAACAAAGTCTTTGATACTGGTGTGAACCAGGTGGATAGCCATATCATACCAGAGGGGTACTACAGGCGCATCATCTATAATCAACTGGTCCATTTGTTGGTAAAGTTTATACCGGGCCGAATCATATTTCTCCGCTACCGCCTGCTCATATAATTTATCATAATCCGCGTTTTTATAGCGGGTATAATTCGGTGGCGCCGGATTTTTTCCATAGAAAACACCCAGGTAATTTTCCGCGTCGGGATAGTCAGCTATCCAGCTCCCTCTGAAAAATAGCGCCTGCGACCTGGAAGTCTGCTCCAGTAATAAACTTTTCTGGATAGCTTCCACCTGGATATTTATCCCGACAAGATTTAATTCATTGGCAATATAACTCGCCAGGTCGGCGTACACCGGGATGGTTAATAATTTTATCACCGGCAAATTTTTCCCTTCCGGGAAGCCGGCTTCAGCTAGTAATTGCTTTGCTTTTGCCCGGTCATACCTGTAGCCTTTGACTTCTGTTGTGTCAAAGGAAGGCAGGCCCGCCGGTACAAAACCACTTTCCGCTGCCGTGCCGATCGAATTACGTAAATACAACATCATCTTTTTCCGGTCGAAACCATAATTAATGGCCTGCCGGATCTTTTGTGATCGCAGGGGAGAATTTTTTACCAATGGATTATCCGGATCCACCAGTATCCCCAAATATTCAGTATTCAGGTAATCGTGCTTTTGTAATAAGAGCTTACCCTCCCATTGTTTTTTCAGGTTACCCGTTTTAGTCAGAATCTCATCTTTAAAGGAGGCGTCAATATCATTGATGAAATCGAGCCGGTTTTGTTGAAACTCCAGGAACTCGGTCGCCTTGCTATCAAAAAAAGAAACTTTTATTCCATCGAGGTAAGGCAAGGCCGCGCCGCTGCTATCCCTTTCAAAATAATGTTCATTCTTCTTCAAAAGTAATGCCTGGCCTTCTTCCCAAACAACCATTTGAAAAGGGCCGGTGCCCACCGGGTGGCTTCGGAAATTGCTTCGGTATTTTTCTACCACTTCCCTGGCAACAATCGAGCAATATTGCATACTCAATATATTAAGGATGGGTTGAAACGGGCGGACGAGCTTTAGCTGGAAAGTAGAATCGTCCAATGCCAAAAATCCTTCGACAGGGTCAACGCGGTTGTTAAATATCCAGGCGCCCGGGCTCGCTACATTTTTATCGATGATCCTGTTAAAACTATAAACTACATCCGTAGCCGTGAGTAACCTTCCTCTTGAACCTAAAAATGCCGCGTCATCATGAAAATGGACATCCGTTCGCAAATGAAATGTAAAATGGAGATTGTCTGGTGATACTTCCCAGCTTTTGGCAAGTGACCCTTTTAGCTGCATATTTTCATCCACTTCGATCAGGGTATTATACAATTGATGGATGGCCCACATGATCGACTGGTTCTTTGCGAAAGCCGGATCCAGGCTCGCTATACCCGTCTGTTCATTGTAATGAAATATCTTTTTATCCGAATGCCTGTGAGAAGAACAGGAAAATAATACAAGAGAAACTACTATAATAAATAATTGAGTGAATGATAATTTATCATGTTTAAAATTCATTTTTCTTACTGTTGTACCTGGCCTCACAAACATATATTATTTGATGATCAATAAAATTCGTCTAAACGGTTGCAATTTTTTTATTAACCACAGTTTATTTCTGTTTAATTTTATTTAATCTTTTAAAGTTAGAGAACATCGTCAATCTTTCCATTATCAATTTTTGATCAACATATTATTTATACAAATGAGATATTACCTCACTATTTTATTGTTACTCACACTCAGCTTGTCAGAAACCTTTGCCCAACCATTGAGTGGAAAAAAAATGCTTACTCACGCGGATACGGTCAGGGGCACGTATGGACCCGGCAGGGATTGGTGGAACGTGCTAAAGTATGACCTGCATGTAAAATTCAATATTCCTGACAGTACCATCAGCGGCTATAATACCATTCAATTAAAGGTACTGTCCAAGGGTGAATTTTTACAAATTGACCTGCAGGAGCCAATGGTCATTGATAGCCTGGTTGTTGCCATTCCTGGCGATAACAGCCGGCGAAAAATCAGCAGTGCTGATATTAAAAAAGATGGCAATGCCTACTTCATCAAAAGTGACTATTTTTCGATTCCCAACACCAATTTTCCGCTTGTCTATCTCTCTGTCTATTACCACGGTAAACCCCGTATCGCCAAACATCCCCCCTGGGACGGCGGCCTGATCCTGAAAAAAGATAAAAACAATAATCCCTGGGTAAGTATTGCCTGCCAGGGCCTGGGAGCAAGCGTTTGGTACCCCTGCAAAGACCACCAGAGCGACGAGCCGGACAGCGCTGAAATGCACATCACTATCCCCGACACCTTGGTTTGTGTTGGCAATGGAAGGTTGCGCGGTAAAAAGGTAAATGGCGATGGCACCGCTACCTATGACTGGGCCGTGGTAAACCCCATCAATAATTACACGATCATCCCATCGATCGGAAAATATGTTCACTTCAGCGAAGTGTACAAAGGTGAAAAGGGCGACCTGGACATGGATTATTGGGTACTGGATTATAACCTGGAAAAGGCGAAAAAACAATTTGCGGACGCTCCAAGGATGATCAAAGCATTCGAATACTGGTTTGGCCCGTATCCTTTCTATGAGGATGGGTACAAACTCGTGGAATCTCCGCATTTAGGCATGGAGCACCAGAGTGCGACGGCCTACGGTAACGGCTTTCAAAACGGTTATCTCGGTAAGGACCTGAGTAAAAGTGGCTGGGGTCTGAAATGGGATTTTATTATCGTCCATGAAAGCGGCCATGAGTGGTTTGCAAATAATATCACCTCCAAAGATATTGCCGATATGTGGGTTCATGAAGGCTTTACCAATTATTCAGAAACCCTGTTTACCGGCTTCTATTATGGTAATGAAGCTGCTACGGCTTACGTGACTGGCATCCGGAAAAACATTGTTAATGACATACCGATAATTGGCCGTTACAATGTGAATAAGGAAGGAAGCGGCGACATGTATTACAAAAGTGCCAACATGCTGCATAATATCCGCCAGGTAATCAATGATGACAGCCTGTTCAGGAAAATATTACGCGGACTCAACAGCACTTTTTACCACCAGACGGTTAC
This sequence comes from Ferruginibacter sp., assembly GCA_039916545.1. Lineage (GTDB taxonomy): Bacteria > Bacteroidota > Bacteroidia > Chitinophagales > Chitinophagaceae > Ferruginibacter. The sequence continues at coordinate 2,539 of JBDSLD010000070.1, read as the reverse complement.
CTCGAAACAGGTGGAAGACTACATCAGCAACCAGTCAAAAATAGATTTCAGCAAAATGTTTGATCAATATTTAAGAACGGTTCAGATCCCTATATTGGAATATAAAACAGATCAAAATGGTTTGTCGTATCGGTACACAGACTGCATCGCAGGATTCAATATGCCGTTGAAAATTAATTCAAGTACATCAACCTGGATTAAACCAACAGAAAACTGGCAGACATTAAAAGGAAGTCCGAAGGATTTCGATAATTTTTCGGTGGATGTGAACTTTTATATCAGGACAAAAAAGGTAGATTAATTTAGCAAAACAAGCGTATGAGCCAAATAAGAAGGCAAAGTATTATTTCATCACTGATGGTTTATTTCGGTTTTGCCTTAGGCTTTTTTAATACTTATTTATTTACAAAAGAAGGTGGTTTTAGCAAGGAACAATATGGCCTCACCGGCATTTTTATAGCGGTGGCAAACCTGATGTTTTCGCTTGCTAACCTGGGCATGCCTTCCTACATTCTAAAATTTTTCCCTTACTACAAAGACAATTTAGATAAAAGAAATAATGACATTTTAGCCTGGTCATTGGTGGTTTCTCTCGTTGGGTTTTGTTTTGTTGTGATTGGCGGGATTTATTTCAAGGACCTGATCTTTTATAAATTTGGTCAAAACTCGCCCGACCTTATTAAATATTATTACTGGATATTTCCTTATGGCCTTGGTTTAACTTTGTACACGATCCTGGAAAGCTATGCCTGGCAATTAAAAAAATCCATCTTTACCAATTTTTTAAGGGAGGTGCAATGGCGGTTATTCACCACTATTTTGATCCTGCTGAATTTTGCCGGTATACTGGCCGACTTTGATCTTTTTATAAAGCTTTACTCGTTCGCGTACCTGGCCATCGCCCTCATTTTACTGATCTATCTGTTGGCAAATGGGTATGTACACCTCACTTTTAAAGTAAGCATCGTTACAAAAAAATATTTTAAAAAGATTGTCTCCCTGGCCAAATTTGTTTACGGTGGCTCACTGGTATTTGCCATCTCTAATGTATTTGATTCTATTTTATTGGCTTCGGTATCATCCAATGGTTTGGCGGCGGTGGCTGTTTATTCACTTGCTCAGAATGTGGCCAGCCTGATCCAGGCTCCGCAACGAGGCATCATTTCCTCTTCCGTTTCCGCCTTGTCGCAGGCCTGGAAAGACAAGGATTACAGCAGGATCAACAGGATCTACAAGCAATCGTCGATCAACCAGCTCATATTTGCCGTGGGCATGTTCTCTTTGATCTGGCTAAATTTTGCAGATGGCATTTTTACTTTTCACCTGCAGACCGGTTATGTAGATGCGAGATGGGTTTTCTTTTTTATAGGACTGATGCGCATCATCGACATGGGTACGGGCGTGAATAGCCAGATCATCTCTACATCTACTTTGTGGAAATTTGAGTTTTTCACGGGCATCATTCTTTTCCTGCTGACGCTGCCGTTAAATTATATCTTAACCAAGTATTATTTTGATATCAAGGGGCCGGCCATTGCCAATTTATTTACGTTCACCATATATAATGGTATCCGCTATTGGTACCTGCAGAAAAAGTTCAACATGCAGCCATTTACCAAACACACATTCTATACAATTATCCTTGGGGTATTCGCCTTTTACTGTTGCTATTTTCTGTTTGATAAATACCAGGGATTTATCTGGCTGGTAGCCAGGAGCCTGTGCTTTATAGCCCTGTACGGATCGGGCATTTTAATCCTGGGCCTGTCATCTGATATCATGCCGATTTGGAAAACCCTGCAAAAAAGAGCGGGCATAAAAAGGTGATTTGTAAAGACTCGCTAAACGCAACCTACGTCCCGGATTTACCCTCAACAACAACTCAGTTGTACCGCATGTAAGTCCCGGCGAGGTTTCACAATAACTTAGCTGGACGCCAGGTACGTCTGGATTTAACCGACTGCATCTTAGCCGAACGCTAAGTAGGTGTCAGATTTAATCACCCTACAACTCAGCTGGACACGAGGTGCGTCCCAGCGGGGTTTCACAACTCGCGCTACAAATTATCAACCTTCAACCGTGCAACCCTGCTGCAGAAAAGATCTTTGCTCCCGTTTACAGAAATGATCGTACAGCTGTTGAAGGCGCCTAAGAAGCCAATTTATTACCACCTAACATTCAATAAATATGCTGCCCCAATGTGGCAAAAGTCCTTGCGTTAATGAAATTGAATAGATAAATAGTGTCTGCAAGAAAAAGCTGTTATTAATAACTGGTAAGGGTTTTAGAATATTTTCCAATCCGAATCTTCACTTCACCAACTACCTGTCAACTCTCTACTTTTGCCTCCACAGCCGGCAGGCTGCGTAACCGGAACGCTGCTGTTTTTGCTTCTTTGAAAAAATAGACTGCGCATTTTTTCAATTCCGATTTCATCGGAACCGAACCAACGAAAGGCAGCTAACCCGGTTAATGATGTAGCAGATCAAATAGTGGCCACACTTAAATGCCTTTTATTAAACAGATCAGTAATATTTTA
>JBDSLD010000069.1:0-6429 GCA_039916545.1 Ferruginibacter sp. | reverse complement strand
ATGCAACTCATAAAGAGAGCGGCCTGTACTACAATAAAGAGAACCATAAGCTGATGAATGATGTGCGCCAAAAAGAATTTGACCTGGAACTGGATACGGATAAGCCGTATGTGGCTTTCCAGTACCGCATAGAAAAAGTTAAAAATGAACTGCATAATTTACTGGTCCAATTAAAACATGACGGCAAAAGGGTGCATATCTACGGTGCTTCTACAAAAGGCAATACAATTTTACAATGGTGCGACATTAACAGCATGTTGGTGGAATGTGCGGCAGAACGCAACCCGGATAAATATGGCGCCTACACATTGGGCACAAATATTCCTATTATCAGCGAAGCGGAAAGCAGGGCCATGAACCCGGATTATTACCTCGTATTGCCCTGGCATTTTAAGGAGGAATTTATAGAAAGAGAAAAAGAAGCATTAGACAAAGGAACCGGTTTTATTTTCCCGATCCCTACAATTGACATTTACAAGAAGTAATTTTAAGACCAGATATGAAAAAGTTGATGCGAGGTTTTCTCAATAGGTTTGATTATGACGTAGTGACTTTATATTATAAGGGAAGCGAAAAATATAAGATTGCATCGGACGAGAAGCGATTAGATTTATACGATACACCTACCGGGAAATATTTCCTTCCATCTTTTCTTAAGAAAGACATCGTTGCAAATTCCATCAAACGAGGATTGAATTACGATGATGAAATAATTGAACTGGCAAAAAAATATATTACGCCCGATTCTGTGTTACTGGATGTCGGTGCAAACTATGGACAAATGTCGATCGTGTTGTCAAAATACATTGCCAGCCTTGGTAATGGCAAAGTGTACGCCTTTGAAGCAGAACCATTTGTTGGTGAAATACTTCAGAAAAATGTAAGTATAAATAATTGCAACAATATACAGATCGTACAGGGAGCGGTTCATAATAAGAGCGGTGACAAACTTGTTTTTCCGGAACCCGATTTTAAACGGTTTGATTCTTACGGTTCATATGGTATTGATCCGCTGGCCCGGCAGGGGCGAACAGTAGAAACATTGACGATCGACAGCCTGAATATCCCGGGAAAAATTAGTTTTATTAAAGTAGATATCCAGGGTAGCGACCTGTTCGCTTTACAGGGGGCTAAAGAAACGATCCTGAAAAATAAACCCGTCATTGTTTTTGAATTTGAGGAGCAATTGCAAAACGAATTTAAAACCAGTTTTAACGATTACGTAAATTTTGTGAGGGACATTAACTATAGGTTTGACAAGATATTGGCAAACGTTAACTACCTGGTAGTTCCCAACGATTAATAAAGACAAAACAAATACTTACATTTTTTTAATATTTTTTTTGTTAAAATGAATGCTAAGTATTGGATGGTAAATATTTATAAGCATTAAAGATAATGGATAAAAGAACGGTCCTTTTTGTATCACATCCTAAAAAACAATGTGGGGTTTTTGAGTTTGGAAAAACCGTTTACCATGCCATTGCAGGATCGGGTAAATATGAAATTATCTGGATTGAATGTAACTCGTTGGGGCAACTCCATACATCAATAAAACAATACCAGCCTGCGGCTATTATTTATAATTATCACCCTTCCACGATGCCGTGGGTATGCAGTAAAAAAGGACCTAAACTACATAAAAGCAATATAGCACATATAGATATTCTGCAGATCGGTATCATCCATGAAATAACACAGGAGCGGGCCGATAACGCAACCACTTACCGGAAGACCTTTATCGTGGGTGGATCTGAAAAGTTTTCCAATACTTTATTTGATTATTATATTGCCGCAGATTCAACATTGTTATTGCGAAATCCTTTTGTTTATAAAACAGGCCGGCTTATTCCATCTTATAAAAACATCTTCCCTCTACCTGAAATTACCACTATTGGGAGTTTTGGATTTGGTACACCGCAAAAAGGATTTGAAAAAATAGTTGTTAAAGTACAAGAGGAGTTTGATGAGGCGATTATAAGGCTAAATATTCCCGCTGCTGATTTTGGTGATGCAGATGGAGCGAATGCAAAAAAGATAGTAGCTAACTGTAAGACGCTGATAAATAAGAAAGGAATACAACTCCAGGTATCCCATGATTTCCTGGATGACGGCAAAATGTTGGATTTTTTAGCTCAGAATTCGATCAACGTATTCCTATATGAAGCCACCAATGGAAGGGGATTATCCAGTGCGGTAGACAATGCGCTGGCAGTACACCGCCCTATTGCAATTTCCGGAAGCTCGATGTTCCGTCATGTGCTGCAAGCAGTTCCCTCGGTTTGCCTGGAGAATAGCAGCCTTAAACGAATCCTGTCAGAAGGATTTGGACCGATGCAAAAATTGCTCATCCAATGGGATGCGAAAAATATTAAATGGGAATATGAACGGATACTGGATTCGGTTTTAAATAAATATGGCTTTACCGAGAAGCCGAAAATGGGAATTGTAAGAACATTACAATCGCACTGGAGAAGACTGTTATCCATGCCTGATAAATCTTTTACCTGGTTAAGAAATACGGATGCGGCATCGGAAGACCTGGTGGAAGTAGACCGCTCCATAATTTACCAGCCAATTGCCTTATCAACAAATGAGCCGTTAAACAGGATACTCGATAATAAGGCAAGAACGCTCTATGCTCCGGCAATTAAAAAATTGTTTGACCTTGTTCCAAAAACGATGGCTAAGAAAATTGCGGAAGCCAATGTGCAGCAGGCATTTGTTTTCGATACTGTTTGCAGGTTCCTTCCTGAATACGATCAGCCTAAAGTACTTTGCGTTGGTAGCTATGAAGATACTGCGTCAATGAGCCTGATAAGAATGGGTTTAGCCGTGGAAGAGATAGATCCTATGATCAATTACTACCTGCAGGAATATGTTACCAAGCCTACTACCCAATTAAATTCTTACCAAATAATTCTCAGCACGTCTGTAATTGAACATGATCCGGATGATGAGTCTTTTGTAAAATGCATTAACGATCTGTTGGCGCCGGGGGGCGTTGCGATAATTACATGCGACTATAAAGATGGTTGGAAAACGGGCGATCCTAAACCCGGTGTTGATGCAAGATTTTATACGCAGGTTGATCTAAAAGAAAGATTACTGCGACATATGCCACAATGCAGCCTGGTAGATGAGCCGGCATGGGAATGTCCCAATCCTGATTTTCATTATATCGGAAAATATGTGTACACATTTGCCACTTTTGTTGTAAAAAAGAATCGATCAATTTAATGACAGCAATTATTTTTGGAGCCAATGGACAGGATGGGTATTACCTGGCAAACCTGTTACAAGAACTGCAATATACCATTATCGGAATATCAAGGTCGGGAGAATCTGCTACTTCGGATATAACCAGTTACGAAGAGGTGGCCGAATTGATTAAGCATACATTACCGGACTATATTTTTCATTTGGCTGCCAATTCCACCACCAGGCATGATGCCTTGTTTCAAAACCATGCAACCATCAGCACGGGTACAATAAATATTCTTGAAGCCGTTAAAAACTTTTCCCCGCTCACAAAGGTCTTCATCTCGGGTAGTGGATTGCAATTCATAAACAATGATTTGCCGATAAAAGAGACGGATACCTTCGAAGCCCGTGACTCATATTCCGTAAGCCGTATTCATTCTGTTTATGCGACGAGGTACTACCGGCGACTTGGTTTAAAAGTGTATGTCGGTTACTTTTTTAACCATGACAGTCCGAGGCGTACAGAAAGGCATATGGCCAAAAAGATTACAGAGGCAGTCAAACGCATCGCTGCAGGCAGCAATGAAAAATTGGAAATAGGGGATATCAGCGTTGTCAAAGAATGGACCTTCGCTGGAGATGTAGTAAAAGGTGTTTGGGCCTTGGTGCAGCAGGACAAAATACATGAAGCAAATATTGGGTCAGGTTTAGGATATTCGATCGGGGATTGGCTGGAAGTATGCTTTTCTCTCGTGGGAATAGACTGGAAGGAGCATGTTGTCTTACAAGAAAATTTCACATCTGAGTATAAAAAATTAGTATCGGATTCATCCCTTATTTTTTCGTTGGGTTGGAAACCCGAAGTTTCATTTAATGATCTTGCCAAACTGATGCTGTATTGATCCTATTATGGAAAGGGCTAAAAAAATATTATTAGTTGAACTGTGTGCAAACGGCGATTGCTTATATGCTACAACAGTTGCGAGGCAAATAAAGAACGATTATCCGGACTGCCAGCTTACATGGGCAATTGCCGGGATCTATAAACCAATCATTTCCGGTAATCCATACGTTGATGCAATTATGGAAGTTAATGATGCACCCAAAAATAATCTCGCTGCATTCAGGAAATTCAAGAAGAGAATCTTTTTACAAAAAAAAAGAGGGGAATGGGATGAAATATTTATAACCCAGGTAATAGATGATAATGCGGCCAATTACGATGGGTGCATCCGATCTGCAACTTTCAGGGGTTATAAAAACAAAATTACAGTGCCCGTTACACCTGTACTTAGAATAAACGGGAGTGAAAAGTTAAATGTAGAACAGTTTTCAGAAAGCCATGACCTTTCAAAATATAAACATGTAATTCTTTTCGAGTTTTCTCCATTGAGTGGACAGGCAAAAATTACAAAAGAAGACGCTTTTAAAATAGCGGAAGAGCTTGTAAATAAAATAGATGCAGTAGTTATTTTATCATCCGGTGATAAAGTTTTTCATTCGGACCCACGGATTATTGATGGTAGTCACCTCACTCTTCGGGAAACAGCGATGCTTAGCAATCATTGTACTTTTTTATTGGGTTGCTCAAGTGGAATTACATGGGCAAGCACCTCGGATGCTGGCCGGAATTTACCAATGGTCCAACTGCTATCTGCAGATTCCTTATACACGAATTCTGTTGCAAGAGATTTTGAAAGACAAGGGTTGACAGAATATGATGTTATCGAAATAACAAACCATGAAACGGGATATATTGTTGCCTGTATTTTATCAGCGCTGTCAAACTTCGAGGTGGCAAAGAAAAGGTATCATGTTATAATACCGGTAAGCTTTGCCACGTCAAGGATTATCGTTTGTAACTTATTTATTCATCTCCAATTTAAATCTATTTTAAAACACATTAAGATCAATAGAGAAGTGTACGGCGACAAGTTTTCTTTTTATAAAGAATGTATTATCGGTATTTTCATTGCGCCGGTCATGGTCTCTAAGTTTTTTTTAAAAAAGATAAACAGGTAGAAATATGCAACGATTTGATGCTGATTAAATACCCATCAATACGCAGTTTCCTAAATCCTTGGCACACTTGGAAGTCTTAGCCCGGATAAAATTATATTAAGTCCTTTGCCAATTTTCCTGATAACTTTTTCAACCGGTGTGCGTTTCCATTCAGCAAAAGGATCACCTGTCTGAACTCCGGAAGATAACGAGACCGGTTCTGTGATAAGGCGTTTTTCGACAACAGTAATGCTATTGTAATAATGTAAAGAATGCACAGTTTTGGTGTACTTGTCAATTTTGAAACCGCCTTGTCTTGAGTGCCAGGCGTGCAAGGAATCAACCAGCGTTTTTGTAAATTCGTTAAAAGTGCCCATCCTTTTGTAACCACCTCCATAGTCAAGCCAGTAGCTGGTATGCAAGTCTTCAACTGCATAAATGCCATCATCTTTAACATGATCAAAAAGTTCCTGAAAAGAAGTATTGATCTGGTTCATCGTATGTCCACCATCGTCGATCAGGATATCTATGCGGGGAATTTCCTGCTTTAATTTTTCCAGGAAATTTTTGTCCGACTGTGATCCAATTAATATTTTTATATTTTCTTCTTCAAATTGTTTGCAATTGGGATCTATGTCTATACCATAAATTTTTGCCTTTGGTCCAAAATAGTCTTTCCACATTTGCAGCGAACCTCCCTGGAATACCCCAATTTCCAATATGACTATTTCTTTATTTCTATACTTGCTAAAATGCCGGTCATATATCTCAAAATAATGCTCCCACTTATGTATCACCCTTTTCGTATTACTGTCAAAATATTTCTTTAGATCATTCATGACCGGGTTTTATTGGTGATAATAATTTATTAAACGCAATGATTGCTTATTAATAATTTAGTTGCGCAGCGCATACAAAATATACCGCGGCTGTCGGTAAAACTACATAAAATATTACAAAGCTTTTTCTAATGAAATTCAAAAAGAGAATAAAAAAAAGGACCTTAAAAGTATTGTTACTTTTGGGCCCTTTTTTTTAATAATCCGTTCAAAGCGCGCGGCGATTAACACCTACGGCTTGTCAGGCTTAGCTATACGTGACTGCTATTAAACATTCAGGATTGAAAAATTCGGAACAATTTTTATTTTCCTTTCTGTGTCTTTAACTCTTCTTCCATCATTTCTTTTACCAGCATATTCAGATCATATTTAGGCAGCCATCCTA
>JBDSLD010000068.1:0-28073 GCA_039916545.1 Ferruginibacter sp. | reverse complement strand
TTATCCGCCAGCTGGCGGACCGGCTGTGGAGGCAAAAGTAGAGAGTTGACAGGTAGTTGGTGAAGTGAAGATTCGGATTGGAAAATATTCTAAAACCCTTACCAGTTATTAATAACAACGTTTTCTTGCAGACACTAAATACTAACAGGAGAAATCTTACCCTTTGCCTCTTCTTTGAAAGTTACAGTACCTGTGTTGCCAACTTTTTGAGGCAATTTTGACTATAGCCTTTGGCGGTTTTTTGCCACGAATGAACGAATAAAAGTCTTTCCGGTAACCTGTATCATTCGTGTATTCGTATCAAAATTATTGCTACGCTTACTCAGCCCTGTTTATTATAAAACTGTTATCCAATTTGGTAAACCCAATCTTTGGGTAATACTCCATTGCATCGGGCACGGAAAGTAGCAGCAGCATAGATTGAGGGCCCAGTTTTTCTTTGGTATGCTCAATGAGCTTTTTGCCGATACCGGAATTTTTATAATCCTGCCTGACAGCAAGGTCGGCCAGGTAGCAACTCCACACCCAATCGGTGATAGATCGGGAGGCGCCAACCAGTAATTCGCCGTCCCAGGCGGTGACAACCAGGTCGGAATTTTCATACATTTTCCCTATTCGCTCTTCGTCATTGGTGGGCCTCGGTAAACCTGAATTATTATAAAGTTCTATTACCTGGTCTGCTGTTGGAACAATATCTGATCTATAAATTATTTGCATATGCTTATTGATATTATCTAAATGTTTGGAAACCAACTCATCAACACTAACTTTACTTTTTCAGGTTCAGCGTTATTTTCTTCCCTGTATATTTAACGATTTTAAAAGGCTTTAAATTTTGCAGGTCAAAGGATTGAGGATCGGCTTTTGTTATTAAAACAATATTAAAAGTACGCTTCAGCACCATGCCGTTAAAGTTACCTGCCCGCTCACCAATCGTCAGCGTTTTTGCTATTTCATTATAATTAAATTGGATAGTAGAATACTTGCCGGATTCATAGTTATAGTTGGTATTCTCATCTTCATACAAGTTAAAATTGCCATCGCTTCCTGCATAGACAAATAATGTAATTGGATCTGCCGGCTTTTCACTGGTGTATTCCATTTCCGGTCCGAAAGGAATAATGGAACCTGCCTTAATAAACAATGGGATCCTTTGCAGCGGCGCATCCGCAACGATTGTTTGGCCTCCGTCCGTAAATTTGCCATCATATAAATTGTACCAACCGGTATGTGCAGGCAAATAAATTTTTCGGTTGCGTGCCAAAAAACCGGTGACTGGATTTACCAGTATGGCAGGTCCGAACATATACTGATCTCCAATGTTCTTTACCAATGTATCTTCACTAAAATCCATTACCAGCGCACGCATAATCGTGTAGTCGTGGTGGTAAGTTTCTCCGGCCAGAGAATAAATGTATGGCATTAGCCGGTAGCGTAATTTATCATAATACAACATGCTTTTATATGCATCGTGATCATCCGGCGCCGTATTGTATATCTCCCGGAACGGGTACTGTCCGTGTACCCTGAACAGTGGGCAAAAAGCGCCAAACTGGTACCAGCGTGTCATCTGTTCCCTCCATTCTTCCAATATCTTACCGGTTGCATTTTCATAGCGTTTTTCTACGGAAAACCCCCCGATATCAGTTGTCCAGTAAGGTATGCCCGAAAGAGAAAAATTAAGCCCGGCGGGGATTTGATTCTTAAAATCCTCCCAGCGTGCACCAATGTCACCACTCCAGGTGGTAGCGGCATAACGTTGTGAGCCGGCGTATGCAGAACGCGTTAGGATAAACACTCTTTTAGACGGGTTGGTTGTCCGCTGGCCCTCGTAAACTCCTTTTGCATTTTGTAAAGGGAAGGCATTAAAATATTTGGTAGATGAGCCCAATGCATTGGGTCCCATTATTTGTTTTCTTTTTTCAACCGGCAGGTTGCTATGGATATCCGGCTCTGTGGCATCTAACCACCACGCATCCACGCCTTTGCTGTACAACTTTTTGTTGACCAGGTTCCAGAATCCTTTGCGGGCGGCAGGATTCAGTGCATCATAAAATGAAGACGTATATCCTTTGCCGATCCAGTCACGCTGTTGATTGGCAGTATTTCTTTTGTACATCCAACCGCTGTCATTAAATTGTTTGAACGTTTCAGTCCCTTCATAAAATTTTGGCCATACGGAGATCATGAATTGGGTATGGTACTTTTCATGCAATGTTTTGATCATGCCCTCCGCATCGGGAAAACGGGATTTGTCAAAATCCTGGCTCCCCCATTTATCCTGCTCCCAATAGCTCCAGTCTTCCACAATATTATCGAGTGGTATTTTCCGTTTTCTGAATTCGTCTACCGTACTGATTATCTCTTGTTGTGTTTTATACCTTTCGCGGCTTTGCCAAAAACCAAACGCCCATTTGGGCAACATCGTAGCCTTACCGGTAAGGTCCCGGTATCCTCCAACCACCTCATCGATATTATTGCCATACACGAAATAATAGTCAACGTTGTTACCGGCTTCCGATCTAAAGCCATATTCATTTTTACTGTCTCCCTGTAACGGACTGAGCCATTTGCAGGAAATATAAGACTCGCCTCCGTCGGGGTTCCATTCAATCTTAAAAGATTGCTTTTGCCCTTTTGTAAAAAAAACTTTTACCAGTGATGTGCCCGCGTTCCAGGCCTGGCGCCACCTTTCAGCCACCAGTTTTCCATCGATCCATAATTTGGCATATCCCGCGGATTTTAATAAAAAGGTATGCATCCCTGTAAAATCAGAAGCAACGGACCCTTCCCATTTAACGGTCACATCCTTCAGCTGAATGCCTTCCGGCAAATTTTTTAATGCCGGGATATCATCGTATGCTATTTCAGATTCGGCGCGTGTAGTGGTAATTTCTCCCGGTTTGGTTTTGCTGTAATAAGTTGCCGTGAGCCATCCCTGCGAACCATCGGCCGAAAATAATTTCATAGTAGACAAGAGATCATAATCACGGCTATCGATCACTTTCGTGATAGAATAGTTATCCCATAAAATACCATAATTTTTACTGGAAACCAGGAAAGGAACTGCCACTACAGAATTGTAATGTTCAAGGTCCACCTGTGTATTCCTGTAATTCATTATTCCATTTTGATGCTGACCCAATCCATAAAAAGCTTCGTCCGGTGTTGATTTAAATGATTGGCTCAGTTCGTAAGATTGACCCCCGTCTATTATGTTTCCCCTAAAAAATTTGCCGCCGCCAGTGCTTTCCGTCAAAACGGGCTTACCATTTTTATCGGTAAAACTTATTTCACCCGTACTTAAAATGACCCTGGCATGGATTAATCCGGTTGACAATACGACCGCGCCACTCGATTCACTTACCTCCCATTTTACCGGTGTTCTTTTTTTCTCTTCGATCACCAGGCTTTGCTCAATAATAAAAGAATCAACCGGTGAAGCCGTAACGTGAATGATCCGGTCCGAAACAACCTGCAACTTAACCAGTCGCGGTGAATTTTTTCTTTGTTCTTTAATGGTTATAATAATCCCATCTGCAATACGGGTGTAATCGGCAGGAGGTTTGGAAGCAGTAAATATCAGTATCAATAAAAAAGAAATAAGGGAAGTGGCCAACCGGCCTGAAAACTTTTTAAGCATAGCATTGTTTAATTTGGCAAGAAACTTTGTTACAAGATTACAAATGTAAACCGCATAAGAGTTTGTCAATATTTTTTTTACTGGTTAATTTTGTAATCCCATGACTGGTTGAAGAAGGCGCAAAGGACAAAGCTGGCATAAAAGATGCGACTTCGGTTGCTGATCAATGATATAATATTTTCGTTCTGACAGATGTCATCATTCGCTTGTCAACAGGATGTTGCGGAAGCATGGCTTTGGAAAAGTAACAATACCATTTATTAAGTTAACCGTTACCTAAATGAAGTGTTAATAAAATAAAGTACTTTGAACAAAATATAATTACAATGACCCACCAGAAAAAGAAGGAACATCACCTCCGTCCATACAAGATCGCTGCGCAAACCGCAGGGTTGGTGGCTTGTATATTTATATTTTTTTTTATCGGCGGAAAAGGAGTTCCGGCTATATTGAAAACTGAAGAAAACCAATGGGTACCGTTTCTTCCGCTACTCATTTTACCCGTAACAGGATATATCATTACCTGGTACAAGGAATTCACGGGTGCATTAATTGTTGCCGCCGGTGGAATTATCCTATTCGGTTTTTTTAACATGAAAGGAGATACTTCAACCGGCCTGTTGTATGGAATGCCTTTTATAATAGCAGCCTTTGTATTTTTTGTGCACATCAACAAACGCAACCAGTTAAAAAGAAACACTGAGAAATAGTCTTCAGTAAAGCACTATTTCTTTACAAATACCAGCGACACAGAATTCATACAATACCTGAGTCCGGTAGGCTTCGGGCCGTCTTCAAATATATGCCCCAAATGCGCACCACACCTGCTACAGGAAACTTTGGTACGTTCCATATTGTAACTATTATCTTTTTCCTCCAACACATTTGCTTTACCGATCGGCTGCCAAAAACTTGGCCATCCGGTACCGCTTTCAAATTTTGTGGTTGAACTAAAAAGTTCCTGGCCGCAACAAACACATTTGTAAGTGCCATTTTCATGATTGTTCCAGTACTTGCCTGAATAAGCACGTTCGGTACCTTCCTTTCTCGTAACCTCAAAGGCTTCCGGAGTTAATTGTTTTTTCCATTCCGCATCTGTTTTAGCTACGGCAAACTGGTGCTTTTGAGAAAATCCCGCAATCGCGGTAAAAAGTAAAACGGTGGATAGAATAATTAGTCTTATCATGGCGATTATTTGTATTTAAATACGTAGAAAAGTTACGAAAGATGAATCATTTGAGTTTTTATCTGGACAAACTTTTAACATTTTTATCAAAATCCTGTTTGTGTTGTAATTTTATAATACAAAAATTTGTATCATGGGAGTCTGGAACCAGGTTGCACAATATTTATACTTAAAGAAAAAAGATCCCAATGCACCCAATACTCAATTTGTGAAATACATGCATGGTATCAACCGCATTTCTATCCTTCTTTTTCTTGCGGGTATGATTATTTTAGCAATCAAATTATTGCGGAGGTAGCTGGAAGTTTTAAGGTATGAGGCTATACAAGATATAAACCTATGGTTTGCCTGGGAAAGGAGCCTGGCAATATTTCAAATATCTATCCAACTTTGCCTGGACTGGATACCCCAAACCTATTACCTGTTATTTTTTACCACTGGATAAATATATAGCCTTTGCAGCATTGGCCGATGCATTTCCTCCTTTGCCCAACAAATTTCTCAGCGCCGTATAGTCTTGCTTCAGTTGTGCCTGTTTCAAAGGGTCAGTTAATATCTTTTTTAATTCTACTGTAATATTTTCGACCGTTAACTCATCCTGTATCAACTCTTTTACTACTTCTTTATCCATGATCAGGTTTACCAGGCAGATATATTTTATTCTGATCAACCTTTTTGCTATCTGGAACGATACCGCATTTCCTTTGTAGCAAACTACTTCCGGTACATCAAACAGGGCAGTTTCCAATGTAGCCGTACCACTGGTGACCAATGCAGCTTTGGCTTCCAGCAACAGTTGATAGGTCTTGTTGACTACCGAAGACACATTGTTGTAAGGGGCTAATAATTCGTTGTAAAAATTGTCCTCCAGGCCGGGCGCTTTTGCTACTACAAAATGATACTTCGGGAAGTTTTTTGCTACAGCCAGCATGATCGGTAATTTTTTCAGTATTTCCTGTTTGCGACTACCTGGCAACAAGGCGATGATCAGCGAATTATTATCCTGGAAAATAGCTGAAATAGCCTTGGGGCCTGCCACACCTTCCGAAAAGAACTGGTCCCTGAACTCATCTATTACCTGCACAAGAGGGTGGCCGACATACTCCACATCAAAATCCCACTTTTTATAGAATTCTTTTTCAAATGGTAAAATGACCAGCATTTTATCTACATTTTTTTTAATGGCCTTTACCCGGCTTTCTTTCCAGGCCCACACCTGTGGTGAAATATAGTAAATCACCTTTAAGCCCATTTGCTTCGCCCAGGAAGCAATTCGTAAATTAAACCCCGGGTAATCGATCAGGATCAATATATCCGGCTGGTATTGCAATATATCTTTTTTGCAAAAAGTAAGGTTCCGAAAAATAGTTCCCAGGTTTTTAATTACCTCCACGAAACCCATAAATGCCAGGTCGCGGTAGTGTTTCACCAGCTTCGCGCCGGCCTCCCGCATTTTGTCGCCGCCCCAGCAACGCATATCTGCCGTGGCATCCAGCTTTTTTAATTCTTTTATAAGGTTGCTTCCGTGTAGGTCTCCGCTGGCTTCACCGGCTATGATATAGTACTTCATCCTGTATTTTATAACTGCAATTTAGCAATTTATAGTGGCAGGCATTAACAAGCATCCTGATAAAATAGTGACCCATAATTTTAAATCCCTCTTTACCTGATACCATGGGAATTTCAACTGGTCAATTCTTAAGGTTTTGCCATTCGATTAAGTGTAGCCGGCTTTCTACAAGCAGTCGGGCCGTACAACTACTCTATATTTTGGAATTTGCGTCTGTTCATTGGAAAACATCAATTGAAAAAACAAATCAATTAATTGATTATCAAGTTATTATTGATTTGGCACATTAGTAGACTTGCGATTGACACAAGAAAAAGTACTACTGCCCCCCTGAAATCACTTTATGAAACATTTTTACTCTCACACAAACGCACCCACTTTATCTACCGGCAACCTGGTAAGCATTAAAAGATCTTGCTTATACCTGGTAACGATTATAATCTGCCTCAGCTGCTCTATGCTGGTGCGTGCGCAGGGCATCACTATCAATCCACGTACTACGCTGGTGATGAATGGTAATATAACTATGGTGATCAACAATGCCCCGTTAAAGAATAACGGTGCATTTACTGCTTCCACCAGTACAGTAAAATTCAGCGGAAATACAGATACACTGGTATCTTATGTTGCCGGGACAAAAACTACTTCTTTTCACAATTTATCGATCATTAAGTCATCTTACGGAGTAGCATTGAAATCTGCGGTTTGGGTTAAAAATGTACTGGCTGTAACAGGTGGTAACTTATATACTGATAGCAACCTGACCTTAAAATCTGATGCAGCGCTTACAGCAAGAGTAGATGTGGTTCCGGCAACCAGCCAGATCATCGGAAAAGCATCAGTAGAAAGATATATTCCTTCACGCAGGGCCTGGCGGTTAATGACAGCACCTGTAACAAGTTCAAACACAATTTACCGGACCTGGCAAAACTGTGGAGTTTATACTCCCGGCATTGGTACACTGGTAACAGGCCCAAATCCAACAGGGGCGGCTGGAAATGGCATGGATCAAAGTTATCAGAACAATACTTCTCTTAAAATGTGGAACAGCGCCAGCCAGGCCTTTACAGCCGTTTCAAATACCTATGCAGCTATTTCTCCGGGTTGTACCGGTAAAGCAGACAATGCAGGTTATTTCGTTTTTGTAAGAGGGGATCGTGACCCTAACAATACTAACATCGCCAACACAAATATTACTACATTAAGCAGCATCGGCAGCTTACAAACAGGCGCTCAAACTTTTGCCGCATCTCCGAAGCAAAACAGCTATACCTTGATCGGCAATCCTTATGCTTCTCCAATTGATTTCAATAAATTAGCCCTGACCAACCTCGTAAAAAGGTTTTATGTATGGGATCCAAAGATCAACGTATTAGGCGGTTACGTAATGATGGATGATTTGGATAATGATGGCATTTTCACCTCTACCATCGCGGCCAGCGCACAAACAAAAGATATACAGTCAAGCCAGGCATTTTTTGTAGAAACTAAAATAAATGGTGGGGCAACATTAACTTTTAACGAAACAAGCAAATCAGGTAATAACAATAACCTGGTATTCAGGCCGCTTACGCCAAATACACCTGCCGGTTCAGGGATCGGGCAAATACGCACCAACCTTTATTTGCCTGAAGCAGATAATACCAACATCCTTGCTGATGGGGTAATAGCCGAGTTCAACGATATTTTCAGTCTGCAGGTAGACCGGGATGATGCCTTAAAATTTGGCAACGTTAATGAAAACCTGGCCATACAGCGCTATACGTCAACACTTGCTGCGGAAAGAAGGCCGGCACTGACTATCAATGACACCGTATTTTTCAATATGTCAAGAATGGTGCAAAGAAATTACCAGTTTGAATTTGTGGTAACTGGTTTTCAGCAGACAAACCTGGTGGGTTTATTGCAGGATAGCTACCTGAATACAAGCACCCCAGTGAGCCTTTCAGGAAGCACGATCGTAAATTTTACTGTAGATGCCAATGCTGCATCTTCAGCAGCCCGCAGATTCAGGTTGGTATTTAAAGAAATAACTACGCTGCCATTAACAATTATGAATGTGGTAGCTTATGAAAAGAATACAGATATAGCGGTAGAATGGAAAGTTGAAAATGAGATCAATTTGTGGAAATATGATGTAGAGAAATCAATTGACGGTATCATATTCACGAAAGCAGGAACGGTTAATGTATCCGGAACAAGCAATGAATACAATAGATACAGCTGGTTAGACGTTAATGCAGTTCAGGGAAATAATTTTTACAGGATAAAAACTTACGAAAGAAGCGGAGAGATCAGGTACAGTTCAATTGTGAAAGTAGCCATCAGTAAAAATGACGCTGGTTTTAATATCTATCCAAATCCTATCCAGGGAACCGTGATCAACCTCCAGGTTACAAATCAACCAGCCGGTAATTACAAGGTTAGACTAACTAACACCATCGGTCAAACGCTTTATACCACCAGTTTTAAACACATCGGAGGAAATAGCACCCAATCACTTAATACTGTCTCCAAACTACCCGCAGGTATTTACCAGCTGGAAGTGATCGGCCAGGATAACAATCACAATACGCAAAAACTGATAGTTGAATAAATAAGAAGCGGTTACTGAATAAACCAGGACAGCCATTGAATACAACAAGATCCAAACCAGTAAAAACAATAAAATCTAAACCCGGAAATATGAAAAAACTTTCCTTTACACTGCTGTTAGCAGGCCAGCTTGCTTTTATTTCGAAATCTTTTGGTCAGAATATAGCAATTAACGAGGCGGGCAGTTTACCAGATACCAGCGCGATACTGGATGTAAGCAGCGTAACCAAGGGATTTTTAACTCCGCGCATGACAACTGCTTCGCAAAATACTATCCCGCTGCCTGCAAACGGATTGCTGATTTTTAATACTACTGAAAATACTTTCAAGGTTAATAAAGGAACACCGGCATCGCCTAACTGGACAACACTTGGCTTCGGCACAGGCTCCACCACCAACACGCTTACACTTACAGGTACCAACCTGGTTTCTACAGTTAACGGGGTTGCATCACCTGCTACCGACCTTGCCAACCTTACAACCGATCGTTGGAAACTTACTGGTAACACCGGCTCCACTCCCGGCACAAACTTTTTAGGAACGATCGACAATGTCGATTTTATATTCAAGACGAATAATATAGAAGCAATGCGTCTTACCGGTCCGAGAAGACTGTTAGGATTAAATGTATCGAACCCGATCTACCGCATACAGGTGGAAGATCCGGGCGGGCCCGATGCGGATATTGCGACCCGCATGTACAACACCAGCAATCAAAATTATTTTCCCAGTATGCAATTACAGGTTGCAGGTGGAACGCATGCCGCTCCTGTAGCGGTTACCAACGGAACAATATTGGGCGCATTGCATTTTGTAGGTTATGATGGGGCCGGCTGGAGCGATGTTATTGCAACAGGCATAGAAGTAAAGACTTCGCAAACCTGGACCACAGGCGCACATGGCGCGTATATGTATTTTAAAACTACTGCTAATAATGCCACGGCTGAATCGGAAAGAATGCGAATCGATCAAAATGGTTATATCGGTATCAATACAGCAGCCCCGGGAAGTCATTTAGACGTAAAAGGCACATTAAGATTATCAGGAGCAACATCAGGTTTTGTAGGTTTCGCACCGGCTGCTGCGGCAGGCGGTACAACTTATACCTTGCCTGCGGCAGATGGAGTTAGCGGCCAGTCTTTAACGACCAACGGAACAGGCACCCTGAACTGGGCATATCCAAATAGTCCGTTTAGCTGGGGAACCAGTGGAAACTCGGGAACGGTTGCCAATACAAATTATATAGGGACGAATGATAGTATCAAACTGGTTATAAAAACAAACAATATCCTGGCGGGACAATTATCACCCAACCGGGATGGCGCGGTTTCTTTCGGACAAAATGCTTTAAAAGTAGCTTCGGGCATACAAAATACCGCAGTGGGCTATTATTCTATGTCAGCTAATACAGGTAATTTTAATACATCGATCGGTAATTATTCGATGGCGACAAATACAACAGGATCCGTCAATACCGCGACCGGCCATGAGTCACTGAAGGATAATACAACCGGTCAATATAATTCTGCTTATGGCGCCGGAGCAATGAAAAAGGGAATAACCGCCAGCGATAATACCGCCATCGGTGCCAATTCTTTGGGAGAACTTTTGTCTGGGCACACCAATACCGGCGTAGGGAACAGTTCTATCCGCAGGTTAACAACCGGCTCTTACAATACTGGTGTCGGTGACCAGGCATTGTTATTCCTGATCACGGGCGACAATAATACGAGCATCGGTCAAAACTCTTTATTAGGAACTACCGGCAGCAGTAATGTCGCCGTAGGATACTCTGCAGGTTCTGTAAACACAACAGGTATTTCAAATATTTTTATTGGCGAAAACAGCCAGCCAGCCACGGTGGACCTAACCAATGCTACAGCAATCGGCAGCAAGGCGTTGGTTGCCCAAAGCAACGCGATGGTATTAGGTAGTATAAACGGCATAAATGGCGCCGCCTCAAATACGAATGTGGGTATTGGCACTACTGCCCCGGGCAGCAGCCTCGATGTAAAAGGCACATTTCGGTTATCCGGTGCCACATCAGGCTATGTTGGTTTTGCGCCAAACGCGGTAGCAGGTTCTACCACTTACACCTTGCCTGCGGCTGATGGGTCGAATGGCCAGTTACTTACTACCAATGGATCGGGATCATTGAGCTGGTCGGCAGCGCCGGCAAGCACAGACATCACATCCACGCTGATCACTAACCAGAGTTTTGTTGGAACATATGAAACCGCTGTCGCCGGTGAAGCCGTTGTATTTGGTGATGTATTGTATTTAGATTTTGTTACAAAAAAATGGAAGAAGGCAAAGGCCGATGCTTTTGCAACAACACCGGTTCAGCGCATGGCCTTGGAAACGATTGCTGCCAATGCCTCCGGCAAAATGCTGATCGAAGGTTTTATCAGGAATGACGCCTGGTCCTTTGGCGCCGCGGCGGTTTACCTGAGTTCCGGAACTACCGGCGCAATAACGACGACACAGCCATCAACACCAGGCGACCAGGTTCAAAGGATCGGCATTGCTTTTAATACAAATAAGCTGCACTTTAAGCCATCAATGGACGTAGGAGAATTATAAGAAAATTACACTGGTCAGCATTTATGTTGACCCGGTGTAATTGTAAGATCAGCACTTTCGGCTTAACTGGTCCGGCAAGAATTTCTCAAAACTACTGTTCACACAAGGCGGTTTTGACATCAATACTTCCTTAAAAGCAATTTCATGAAAACCAATATCCAGACATACCGCATCAAAATATTTGTTTCCTCAACCTGTCAAAGCGCAAGGACGGCTGGATTGTCTTTTCTGAAGCAAATAATTTATTCAGCGGCGTTTTTATTATTTTCCTTTTCAGTTGCTGCACAGGCAGATCCCATATCGGTCACTTCTTCATCGGGCACAACGGGCCCTGTTACTTACCCAACCTTAAAACTCGCAGTTGACGCCATTAACGGAGGCATTCACCAGGGCATTATCAGCATCGATATTATAGGAAATACTATCGAAACCGTATCTGTATCATTAAATGCCAGTGGTTCCGGAGCGTCAAACTATTCTGCTATCAATATACAACCTGGTGGTGGTGCAAGAACCATATCGGGATCAATAGCTGCTCCCCTACTCGATTTGAATGGTGCTGATAACGTAACCATCGATGGATTGAACAAGGGGGGAAACTCGCTGACTATTTCCAATGCAAGTGCTACAGCCGGTACCAGTACGATTAGGTTTATTTCAGATGCTACCGCTAACACCATTCAAAATTGCACACTGGCTGGTTCAGGAACGAGCTCAAATGCCGGGACAATTTTATTTTCAACCGGATCTGCAGCTGGTAACAGCAACAATAATATTACCAGTAACAAAATTGGCCAGGCCGGCAGCGACCTGCCTTTAACTGCCATCTATTCAGAAGGAACAGCGGCAAACCCAAATGTTAACAATGTTATATTGAACAATAACATTTATAATTATCTTTTAAAAGGCATTGATATCAGCTCAACGGGATCAGGAGCCTGGACAGTAAGTGGTAATAGTTTTTACAAAGAAGTAAGCGTTTACGATAACTATAGCAGCATATCTTCCATTCACGCCATCAGGATACTGGGCGGTTCAGGATATAATATTTTAAATAATTTTATTGGCGGCGAAGGCAACCAGCTATCGGGCAATAATGCAGTTTACAATTCAAGTGTACTGCTGGAATTCACCGGCATACTTTTAAGCACTGGCAGCGCTACACCAGTATCTTATATCAAAGGCAACAAGATCGCTAAAATAAAATTTTCAACTTCCTCCCTGGGTAATTTTTATGGCATCGAAACTGCAGGCTCGGGCATAACGCTTGGTGGTACTGCTTCCGGTGAAGGCAATACCCTTGGGTCCAATACAAGTAATGGTTCCATTACTATATCCACGGCCAATGCAGTATCTAAAACTGCATCCCTGATCTATGGCATTTATTTTCACAGTTCGGGCGGATTGATTATCGGCAACCAGGTTGCCGGAATTGACATTACGGACCAGGGATTTAGCCAGGCGTCAACAGAATTTCGTGCGATATATGTCACCATTCCATCACCGCCTTCACAGGTTAATAATAATGTAATTGGCAGCACCACCACGACTAACAGCATCCGGATAATGGCAGCATCAACTGCCAGTACAATTAATATCACAGGCATTTACTTAGGCAGTACGATCAGTTCTGCACTAGCGCAGGTAAATGGAAATATCATCCAAAATATCAGTCACCTGAGTTCCGTATCATCTGCCACATTTAACGGGATCAATGCACAGAACGGATATGTTCAATCTTACCAGGATAATATCATCAAAAACATTTATGCCGCTGCCAATTCAAGCAACAATTCGGGAATTTATACAGGGATACAATCAAGTACGAGTCTTAATCCGAGTACTGTCATTATCAATAATACCATAGACAATATTAATTATCAGTCATCCGGTATCAACGCACAGGTCAGGGGGATGCAGATAAGCGGCGGGTCGCCAAAGGTGACGATTATCAGTGGAAATACTATTTCAAACCTAACTGCGCTGTCACAAAAAACAGCCAATGCAGACACGGATGATCCCACCGCATTTACAATCCTGGGGATATGGTTTGTTACCGGCGGTACCTCGTCAGTGATTTCCAATAATAATTTTTATAATTTCTCTTCCCTGACTATGGCCAATGTAAATACGGTGGTTGCCGGGTTAGGGATTCTTTCTACCGGCGGAGGCGATATTTATGGCAACAGGATAAGCGGCTTTACCAATAGTGCCAATGGCTCTTCCAGCCTGCCGGCAATCATTGGAATTAAGGCATTCAAGGGTTCTTTCAATGTTTATAATAATTCAATAAAGATCAGTAACGGCTCGCTTACCAATGGTGTTAATATTTATGGCATCGCACAAAATACTTCCAACACTGCCTGGAATTATTTTCACAATTCAATTGCTATAAGTGGCAATACATCTGCAGGAAGCGCTACCCGCACCGCTGCATTCATACGGACAACAGACGGTGGGTTGCAGTTAAAAAATAATGTGTTTGTAAATACGCGCACAGGAACAGGCGCGAATTATGCTATCAGCAACATAGTTGCCCCGCCTGCAACTACCTGGACCTCCTCTTCTTCCAATTACAATAATTTATACAGCAGCAATACCAATACAACAGCAGAGTGGGGAAATGGTACCGGTAATAGTCTTTCTCAATTTCAAATTAGCTCGGGTGGTGAAGCCAATTCAGTTAACCGGTCCGTTAGTTTTATCGCATCTGACTATGACCTGCAAAATGATGCTAACTCAAATTGCGCACTTAATAATTCAGGTATACCGATTGCTTCACCGGTTATCAACACCGACCTGAATGGAACGGCCCGCAGTGTAACAAACCCTGACCTGGGCGCTTACGAATTCGCGTACAACACACCAGTTCATACGGCTTCCAACAATGGTCCAAAATGTACTGGCGGAAATGCCAGTTTAAATGTAGCAACTGGAACGGGCATCGCTCCTTTCAGCTATGGCTGGACAGGTCCTGCGTCATTTATCTCAACAAGTCAGAACCCGGCCGTTAATAACCTGGCTGCGCCAATGACCGGCGTTTATACGGTAACTGTGACAGATGTAAACGGTTGCGCGGCAGATGCCCCGACAACACTAACTATAAATGCCTCACCGGCAGGAGCTATCAGCAGCGATGCAGGAACCACAGCTGCAACCGGGAGGCCAGTAATATTTACCGCTACGGATGGTATATCTTATAATTTCACAGTGAATGGCAGCAGCATTCAAAGTAATAGTTCAGCAACTTATACCACCAGCGGACTTAAAACAGGTGATATCGTTGCGGTAACAGTTTCCAATTCCAACGGATGTAGTGCCACTTATGCGGGTATTACAATGTCTGTCGCCGGCATAATGGTGAATGGAAAAAACTATACCAGGTGGAATAAAACAACCATAAAAACCTGGAACGGGATAAAGAAAGTGAATTGATGGATTAGACGAGGTCTGTGTGGAAATTGATCGCAACGCCCCACCCCACACTGGTTTGTTGGGAGACGTCGCCGGGATGGGAATAAGAGGTGTACGTAAAATGGGAAATAAAAAGCCTTTTAATCATCCCCATTATTCCTCTTCTCCTTCCGCATTGCCTTTAGCTTCGTCTTTTGCTCATCGCTTAAAATACCCTGCAGGTTCATAGCAGCAGCCCTTTTTATTTGCTTCAGTTTTTCCTGTTTCTGATCTTCCGTCAAACTGCCATCATTTATGATCTCCTCTTTTTTTGATTGATTTGCCTGGCGCATCTCCTTCAGCTTGCTTTTTTGTTCTTTTGTCAGGTTCAATTCTTTCATGGCCTTTAACTTCGCTCTTCCCTCAAATTTATTGGTAGAATCTCCTTCCTCATTCAGGGTGCTATCAGCTATTTTGTTTGTAGGTGCCACTTTTCGTTGTACTTGCGCAAAGGTTCCGCAAGCCATAAAAGCACATAACAACAGGATCAATATTTTTCGCATATATTTTTATTATTGCAGGTAGATACAAAATAAGGGGAAAGGTTTAACCCTCCACCGAAAAAATTTTTGTAACCGGCGTGAGATCAGCAGATGATTCATAACTTTGCGCATCAATTTTTATTTCGTTCTGCAGACGGTCAGATTATGTTGAACACTTATTTTTCTGTCTGCCGGAATATAACAGCCTGTTGATCTGTCACAGTGCTTTGATGAATGGTAGCCAGTCTCTACCGGAACTAAATATATTTGCAAATTAAAAGCAATTTATAGACTGGCTCGAGCTTCTTCTTGAACGGGCCTAATGATCCTTCCCCGTTAAAATGATGTAATTCCTGCCCTATTATTATTGTAACCTTTATTTTTTGATAATAGCCCATTTAAAATTATTCGATGGTTATTAATAAAATGTTATCCTACAGATGAGTATACATAAGCGTATTATTTTGCATATATTTTTTAAGATTTTTTATGGCAGATAAATAAATTTTTAAAAAATAAAATTAGTATCCAAAAATACTATTAGCTTTGCAACAGTTTAATACGCAACTATTGATATATGGACTGTAAAGAAATGCCGGATACTTTAGGATTTATGATTGTTCATACAGGTAAATTACTGTTGAAGACAATCAATGGTAGTTTCGCAGCCTTAACAAAAGAAATTACCTTTGAACAAATGGGGGTATTGTATTATATCTCCCGCAGTACTGATAAAGAACTAATACAACAGGATATTGCGGAGGTGATGGATAAGACTAAATCAGCAATTTTAAGATCGATCGATATACTGGAAGAAAAAGGATTTGTAAAAAGAGTAGCTGTGGCGGGCGACAGAAGGAAGAATGTTATTGAACTAACTGAGAATGGTAAAGCGGTAATCGAAAAAATGCACCTTAATTTCTTAGAGCGTGACCTTGTTTTAAAACAGGGAATAGATCAGAAGGACCTGGAAACCTGCATGTTTGTATTGTCAAAAATTCAAAAAAAATGTAAGTAACTATTCAGGCAAATTATTTTTATAAAAATTATGGTTTACCATTAAATTTTACCTATTTTTCAATAGGCATATGCTTAAGAAACCTTTAAAACAAAGCGATGAGTAATAAAACACTGATTGACAAGGTAATGGCTTTCAAAACAGTTGATAAATTGAAAGCAGCCGACATTTATCCATTTTTCCGGCCACTGGAATCCGACCAGGATACAGAGGTAATCATTGATGGCAAACGCGTTTTGATGTTCGGATCAAACAGTTATCTTGGCCTCACAAATCACCCTAGTGTAAAAGAAGCAGCAAAGAAAGCCATTGATAAATATGGCAGCGGTTGCGCAGGATCAAGGTTTCTGAATGGCACACTCGATCTGCACCTGGAATTGGAAGAAGCCCTGGCGCAGTTTGTTGGTAAAGAAGCCGCCCTGGTATTCAGCACTGGCTACCAGGTAAACCTGGGTGTTATATCCGCGCTTGGCGGCAGAAATGATTTTTTATTTTCCGATGAATTAAATCATGCCTGCATCATTGACGGCGCCCGATTATCTTTTTCAAAATTGTATAAATATGGACATGCGGACATGGCGCATCTTGAAAAATTATTGGCCAGCGTACCCATGGAAGCATTTAAGATAATAGCTACCGACGGTATCTTCAGCATGGAAGGAGATATTACCAAATTGAATGAAATAACAGCTCTCGCTAAAAAATATAACGCCACCGTTTTTGTGGATGATGCACATTCACTGGGTGTACTGGGGCCACAGGGCCAGGGAACCGCGGCGCATTTTAATATTACACATAAGGTAGACCTGATCATGGGCACTTTCAGCAAATCGCTGGCATCCATTGGCGGATTTATCGCAGCTGATAAAGGTGTGATCGAATATTTAAAACATCATGCCCGCTCACTTATGTTCAGCGCCAGCATTTCGCCTGCAGCCACGGCTGCTGCACTTGCGGCACTAACAGTTCTTAAAGAAGAGCCACAACGGATCGAAAAACTTTGGAGCAACACACACTACGCGCTGGAAGCCTTTACCAAGGCAGGTTTTGATATCGGAATGACCGAATCTCCGATCATCCCGATTTTTGTAAGGGACAATGAAAAAACATTCCTGATGGCTAAGATGCTGATGGATGAAGGCATTTTTGTAAATCCTGTAGTATCGCCGGCCGTTAACAGCGATTCATCCATGATCCGTTTTTCATTAATGGCAACACATTCATTTAAACAAATTGATTACGCAGTTGAAAAAATAAAGAAAGTGTCTTTTAAATTGAAAGTGCCGCAATTAAATAAAGAGAGAGCATGATCACCATAAAGCCGGTAACAACGAAGGCGGAGTTGGCATCTTTTGTCGACTTTCCGCATACGTTGTTTGCCGGTGATAAAAATTACGTACCGGAATTGCACATTGCCCAGCGGGACCTGCTTACACCGGGTAAACATCCTTTCCACGATCACTCTACGGTAAAACTTTTTTTAGCGTACGAAGGAAATGAAATAAAAGGGCGCATCGCGGCTATTTTTAATAATAACCACAATGCCTTTAAAAATGTAACAGAAGGTTTTTTTGGCTTCTATGATCTGTACAATGATGCAGAAGTTTCAAAAAAATTATTAAATGAAGTGGAAAAATGGCTGATCACTAAAGGCGCTACAAAAATGATCGGCCCCGTTAATCCTTCCACTAATGAAACAGCTGGTTTATTAATTGAAGGGTTTGATTCTCCTCCTGTAACATTAATGACTTATAACAAGCCCTACTATCTTGATTTGTTAACCGCGTATGGTTTTACAAAAAGTGTGGACCTGTTAGCATATAATCTTCCTACAAACGTCGTAGATAAAAAGACCATCCAGTTAAGGGAAGTTTTGCGCAAAAGATTCCAGGAAAGAAATATCTCTGTGAGGAATATCAACCTGAAGGATTTTAAGAACGAAGTGCAAAAAATAATGGAAGTGTACAATGCTGCCTGGGAAGATAATACCGGCTTTGTACCCATGACCGAAGATGAATTCAAATACCTGGCAAAAGACCTGAAGTTGATACTGGATAACGATTTTGCCATGGTAGCCGAACACGAAGGGAAAATTATCGGATTTGCATTGGCCATTCCTGACATTAACCAGGTGCTGATAAAAATTAAACGGGGCCGATTATTCCCCACGGGAATTTTTAAATTATTGCTCGGCAAAAAGAAAATTAATTATGTAAGGGTATTGGCCCTGGGTGTAAATAAAGAGTTCAGGAGGGCTGGGATTGAAGCTTTTTTTTACTCCGAAATAATACAAAAAGCCATGGATAAAAAGATCATTGGTGGAGAAGCTTCCTGGATATTGGAAGACAATGAAATGATGAACAAGGGGTTGATCAAGATGAATGCCGCCGTGTATAAGCGGTATAGGATTTTAGAAAAAGCAATATGAATGAACGTGTATTAATAACGGGCGCAAGCGGATTTTTGGGGTATCATATCGTTCATTCAGCAATAGAAAGTGGCTTAAGTGTATTTGCGGCAGTAAGAAAACAAAGTAATATAGAACACCTGAAGGATTTACCTGTAACCTACCTCTTTCTTGACTACGGCGATGAAGAAGAGATTGCAAAGCAGTTGATTGAAAACAGGATTGATTATATCATTCACGCGGCAGGTGATACAAAAGCGATCACAGAAGAGGCTTACAATAATGTAAATGCCACCTACACAGTAAACCTCGCAAAGGCAGCGGAAAGATCAGGCGGCAATTTTAAAAAGATGATTTTTATAAGCAGTCTTGCTGCAATAGGGCCATTGCAGGATGCTGATGTCAAAATCACTGAAGAAACAACCCCGAACCCGGTAACTGCATATGGCCGAAGTAAGTTACTGGCGGAAAAAAGCCTCGCAGGCGTTGCAATACCAATTACCATCCTGCGTCCGACCGCAATATATGGACCGAGAGATAGAAATATTTTTATAATGGTCAAGATGGTTACCAGGGGGCTGGATCCATATATCGGTAAAGGGTCGCAACAATTGAGTTTTGTACATGCCGCGGACGTAGCAGATGTAGCAGTGAAATCGCTTTTTATTAATACTACAGGCATTTATAATATTACAGACGGAAATAGTTATGATCGCTATAAACTTTCAGACATAATTAAATCCGTACTGAAGCGGAAAGCAATCCGGATACATATACCGGTGCCCGTTATACGCTCGCTGGCATTCTTTTTGGAAACGATCAATGCCTGGTCTAAAAAGCCTTCTGTTATAAGCCGGGAGAAACTACACGAATTGGCTGCTAAAAATTGGGTTTGTGATATTAGTAAGGCAAAAAAAGAATTGGCCTTTGTCCCAACATATAATTTACAAACAGGATTAGAAGAGACCATCCTTTGGTATCGACAGAATAAGTGGTTGTGACGTACTTAGTAATGAGTATTGACAAATGAATAAAACAAATAAATCATACAATATGAAGCAATACATAACCCCCGCAGATGGAAGATTAGGCATTTTAATACCAGGCCTGGGCGCGGTGGCAACTACATTCATAGCTGGTGTGGAAGCGGTAAAAAAAGGAATTGCCAAACCAATCGGATCACTCACACAAATGGGAAATATCCGTTTAGGTAAAAGAACAGAAAACAGGTTTCCGCAAATAAAAGAACTGGTGCCGCTGGCTGACCTGAATGATATAGCATTTGGTGGTTGGGATATTTATGAGGATAACGTGTACGAAGCGGCACTGAATGCAAAAGTACTTGACCTCCCATTACTACATTCTATTAAAACAGAATTGGAAGCCATCAAACCGATGAAGGCGGTTTTCGATCGTTCTTATGTATCCAACCTGGATGGCAAAAACGTAAAAACCGGAGAAACCAAATATGACCTTGCACTACAGGTAATGGAAGACATTGAGAATTTCAAGCTTCAAAATAATTGTAACCGGGTAGTGATCGTTTGGTGTGGCAGTACGGAAAAATACATCGAATCCACAGGTATCCATAGCAGTATTGAAAAATTTGAAGCGGCTTTAAAAAATAATGAAAGCCTGATCGCACCAAGTATGATCTACGCTTACGCGGCAATAAAAATGGGTGTGCCATTTGCAAACGGGGCACCTAATTTAACCTGCGATATCCCCGCTTTGATCGAGTTGGCAAAAGAAACCCAGACACCGATCGGCGGAAAAGATTTCAAGACCGGGCAAACATTAATGAAAACAATACTGGCTCCGGGTTTGCATGCAAGAGCATTGGGTGTTAGTGGTTGGTTCTCTACAAATATATTGGGTAACAGGGACGGTTATGTGCTGGATCACCCGGATAATTTTAAAACAAAAGAAGTGTCCAAACTCAGTGTATTGGATGAAATATTCAGGCCCGAATTAAATCCTGATCTGTACGGTGACATGTATCATAAAGTGAGGATCAATTATTATCCTCCACGTGGCGACAACAAAGAAAGCTGGGATAACATTGACATTTTTGGATGGCTCGGTTATTCCATGCAGATCAAGATAAATTTCCTTTGCAGGGATTCTATTTTAGCAGCGCCCATCGTACTGGACCTTGCCCTATTGCTTGATCTCGCAAAACGTTCGGAAATGAGTGGTATTCAGGAGTGGTTGTCATTTTACTTTAAATCGCCTCAAACACTACCTGAATTAAGCCCGGAGCATGATATTTTTAAGCAATTGATGAAGATGCAGAACACCTTGCGCCATATCATGGGAGAAGACCTGATCACACATCTTGGGTTGGATTATTACCAGGAGCTTGTTGAAACCTTATGATAAAATTTCATACACTGGTTGCTTCGGTATTGGGTATCGGTTATGTGGGTAAAGGTGGTGGTACCGTAGCAGCTGTCGTGTATTGCATAATTTGGTTTTGGCTGCCGGCAGGTTATGATAAAGGCTATTGGCAGGTGATAATAATGGTATTGATAATAGCGCTGGGAACCTGGAGTTCAGCAATAGTTGATGGCATATGGGGGAAAGATAGCAGTAAGGTTGTTATAGATGAAGTAGCGGGAATGGCAATCGCACTTTTATATGTACCACAAAATTTAGGGTACTTATTGATCAGCCTGGTTGCCTTTAGATTCTTTGATATTGTAAAACCGCTTGGAGTAAGAAAAGCAGAAATATTACCAAAGGGATGGGGGGTAATGGCGGATGATGTGCTGGCAGGCGTATATGCCCTGGCGGTAACTCAATCCTGGATATTGATAGCGACATAATTCGGCTAACATGAAAACATTTTTAAAAGCCAACGCAGCTTCTCTCATTGCAAGTTTTTGTGATTACCTGGTCACCATCATATTTAAGCAATTTTTACATGTCGATGCAGTAATTGCCAGCATACTGGGAACGATCTTTGGCGGCGTGATAAATTTTTTGATCGGCAGGCACTGGGTTTTCAAATCACCCAACAGTGCTCCATTCCTACACCAGGGCAGACGGTATCTTATCACCTGGAGCGGGAATTTGATCTTAAATGCCCTGGGAGTTTATTTGTTAGTTAAACAAGCCGGGGTTAACTATATTATTGCAAAAGTAGCCACTTCACTAACGGTTGCATTTGCATACAACTACCCCATGCAGAAAAATTATGTTTATAAAAATATTGATATTGATGAGAAGGAATAAAATAATAAGGAGGGCCTCATTTTTATTTACACTGTTATGCGTTGGTTTTTTAGCAAATTCCCAAACAGTAGTAAAAGGATTTGTGAAAGACGCCTCTACCATGAAACCGATTCAATTTGTGAGTATATATTTTGAAGGGGGCAAGGGCGTAACTACCGGCGCTGACGGAAGCTATTCAATTATTACCTATCGCGAAAACCTGAAAACTTTAAACTTCTCTTTTACCGGGTATAAACAGATAACAAAAAAGATCACTATCGGCCAGGAGCAAACGGTAAATGTAGAACTTGAACTGGTAGAGTCGTTGAAAGAAGTAATTATCAAAACACGGAAAAGGGGCAAGTACAAAAACAAAGACAATCCGGCCGTCGAACTGATAGACCTTGTAATTGACAATAAAGAAAAGAACAGGATAAAAGCATATGATTTTGTACAGTATGAGCAATACGAAAAGCTGTCCCTGTCACTAACCAATAAACCTGAAAAACTTATCAGGAACAGGCTTTTCAGGAACTATAAATTTATCCTGGAAAACATTGACAGTACGACCATCCAGGGTAAATCATTACTTCCCATTTACCTGGCGGAGAAACTTTCCAATAAATATTACAGCAAAAATCCTGAAAGGGATAAAACAGTGATATTGGGAGAAAAGAAAGTAAGCTATGGTGATTTTTTAGACGACAATGGAATAAGCCAGTACCTCAACCGCTTATATGCCGACATTAATATTTATGACAATAATGTAACGATCCTCGCCACCCAGTTCCTTAGCCCGATCGCTAACATGGGGCCAACTTTTTATCGCTACTACATCAGGGATACCGTGGAACTGGAAGGGGTAAAACTGGTCAAACTATATTTCACGCCACGTAATCCGGAGGATTTGTTGTTCAGGGGTACGATGTTTGTTACACTGGATGGAAATTATGCGGTGCAAAAGATCAGCATGACGATCAGTAAAAACGCCAACCTGAACTGGACGAGGGAACTAAGGATAAACCAGGATTTTGAAAAATCAGCAGACGGAAGGTTCCATGTAATCAAGAGCAGCATGCTGGCGGAATTCGCGCTCACCAAAAATGCCTCAGGCGGTGTGCTGGGCGAACGGACGGTATCTTTCAAAAACTTTTTGACCGATACGCCTGCACCGGATAGTATATATAATGCGAAGGACCTTGTTGATAAAACTGCTGACAAAAACGGCAACCAGGCGGCTGTCCCGGATAGTTTCTGGATGGCACACCGGCACAATCCGTTGAGTATTGTTGAAACTAAAGCCTATTACAATATTGACAGCCTGAAGAACATGAAATCCTTTAAACGGTTTGCAGATATTGCCTCACTTGTTTTTTCGGGGTATAAATCTTTTGGCCCCTGGGAATTAGGTAACACCAATACTTTTTATAGTTTTGACCCGGTAGAAGGCTTTGTATTAAAAGTTGGAGGAAGGACCACGCCTAAGTTTAGCAATTTCATCTACCTGGAAAATTATATCGCGTATGGATTTAAAGATAAAAAGTTGAAATACCTGGCTGCAGCTACCTATTCTTTCAATCATAAATCCATTTATTCCTACCCGCTTAATTATCTTAAATTCAGTTACCAATACGATACGGATATACCAGGACAGGACCTGTTGTATGCCAGTGAAGATAACTTCCTGTTATCGTTTAAAAGAGGCAATAATAACAAGTGGCTCTACAATACTATTTTTAAAACTGAATATGTAAGAGAATTCGGAAAAAATATCAGGTACACTTTTGGCTTTAAAAATTGGAAGCAGGTACCGGCGGGTGATATCATTTACCGGAAAGTAGATGACAACTCTTTAATTCAAACGGTAACCACAACAGAACTGTCTGCCGAAGTAAGATGGGCGCCCAACGAACAGTTTTACCAGGGCAAGAATATGCGCGTTCCGATCATTAATAAATATCCTATTTTTTGGCTTCGGTACATAGCAGGAGTAAAGGGATTATTGGGAAGTGAATTTAATTACCAGAATGTAACGCTTAGCGTGGAAAAACGCTTTTACCTGTCGCAGTTAGGGTATGTCGATGCATCGGTTGACGGTGGATATATTATTGGTAAAGTGCCCTTCCCGCTGCTGACCATCCACCATGCTAACCAGACTTATGCCTACCAGGTCCATTCATATAACCTGATGAATTTCCTGGAATTTGTAAGTGACCGGTATGTAGCATCTAACCTGGATTTTTATTTTAACGGGTTCTTCTTCAATAAACTGCCGTTGATAAAAAAATTAAAATTGAGAGAGGTAGGCAGTTTTAAAATATTGTACGGTGGCGTAAGAGATGAGAACAACCCGGATAAGTCCCCGAACCTTTTTAAATTTCCGGTTGACCCCGTCACCGGTCAAAAAACGACTTATGCTTTTGGCAACCGCGTACCGTATATGGAAGTGAGTGTAGGAATTGCCAATATTTTCAGACTGATCAGGGTTGACGTTGTAAAGCGCCTTACTTACCTTGATAACCCGGGGATCTCTACCTGGGGGATCAGGACAAAAGTTAAGTTTGATTTCTAATAAAAAAAATTATCCAATGGCAAATGAATTAGTTAGAGACCGGCTGCAAAAAATTATTTATGTAGTGATCAATCCCCTGGTAAAGTGGTTGATCAAGATCGGCTTTACGCCCAATATAGTAACTATCACAGGATTGATCCTTAATATCGGTGTGTCTGTTATTTTTATAATGGGCGCTGAAGAAGGCAACCGGGGAGATCTTTCTTATGTTGGTTGGGCAGGCGCCCTGATACTGTTCGCCGGATTATTTGATATGCTGGACGGGCAGGTGGCAAGGATAGGCAATATGAGCTCAACTTTTGGTGCCTTATTCGATTCGGTGCTTGACAGGTACAGTGAACTGATTATGTTCTTAGGCATATGTTACTACCTCGTCGCGCACCATTATTTCTTTAGTTCCCTTTTTGCATTTATTGCCCTGATCGGTTCAATGATGGTAAGCTACACCAGGGCGCGAAGTGAAGGGTTGGGTATTCAAAACAAAGGGGGGCTTATGCAGCGGCCCGAGCGCGTGGTTTTAACGGGAGTGGCTGCGCTCGCATGTGGGATCATCGGCTATTTTATCGGTGGTAACTTTAAATATTTTATCCCCGGTACAACATTTCAGTTATTCGAAACCATGTCTATTTTCACCATGCCGATAATGATTATGGCCGTTTTAACCAATATAACCGCTTTCAAAAGGCTGGTAGATGCTAAGAAAGCTTTAGACGAAAAAGATAAAAAACAACGCTGATGGGCGCAAAGAAATTACTTTTATTTATTTTTACTGTTGGAATTATTGTTTTCCCTGGTTTTGCCCAGGAAAAAACTTTTCCCGTACCCACAGGTAACAGCAAGCAATTATTTTACCTCCAGCGTACTCCCAATACCAATACCATTGTATACGAGTTGAATTATAAAAATGGGAATATCGACACGGACAACCCGGTCGAAGCGTTTTGGATCAGGTACCAGGAACAGGGACAAAGACAGGAACTGAGCTTTATACAAAGAAAATTTGCATATGGCCTCAAAACAAAAAAACTGTCCGATGACCAGTATGAATTAAGTTTTGTATCTTATAAAAAATACAAATTGTATTTACGCCTGGGGGCGGATAAAAAGTTCTATGTATATACCAGTATTAATCAAAAGACAGCCATCCTTACAAGTATATTCATAAAAATAAACGGTGGCTCTTTATGGTCGCCAAATATCGAATATGTTGAAATTTCCGGAATTGAACCTAACAGTCATTCCATTGTAAGGGAAAGATTAAAAATATGATGACCCTGAAAAATTATTACAATGCAAAAAAATTATATATCTAATGCCGAAGACTCTATAAAGCTTTTCAAGAATAATATCCTGGATAGCTTATCAAAAGTGCATTTTACAGTTCCATTATATATTTACATCCCCGCGATATTATTTTTTGCCTATAAATCATTCACTCACGGAATTTATATCGGTGGCTTTGTAATATATTTTGCAGCGGGCCTTTTAACCTGGACCATTACTGAATACTTCTTGCATCGCTTCGTATTTCATTACCACCCAACCTCTGAATTTGGAAAAAAAATGCATTTCATCTTTCATGGTGTGCACCACGATTATCCAAGAGATAAAAAAAGACTGGTAATGCCTCCATCTGCAAGCATTCCACTGGCCACGCTTTTTTATTTCCTGTTCTCACTGGTATTGCAACAACAATTATTGTTTGCATTTTTCCCTGGCTTTTTATTGGGTTATCTTATTTATGATATGTTGCACTATGCCATGCATCACCACAATTTCAAGAACCCTATTCTTAAAAAAATGAAACAGCACCATATGCTGCATCATTACAAGGAGCCTTCAAAAGGCTTTGGCGTAAGTTCGTCTTTATGGGATGTGCTCTTGAAATCTGATTTTCCCAGGCAACATAACAAAAGTTGATGAACAACAAGAAAGCCGGCTTATTTTCCCGCAACAGTATTTTAATTGCTTTGGGGGTTTCGGTTGTTTACCTGCTTATCTCTTTTCTACTCATCGGCTTCAGGACCGATCAACTGGTACTGATCGCTATTTTTAATGCCTGTTTTTTTCTGTCGGGTGTAGCCCGGAAATTTATTATCGGCTTTTCCATCTTTATTGTATACTGGATATTGTTTGATTACATGAAAGCATTTCCAAACTATACGTTTAATACCGTACACATACAGGACCTGTATGATACAGAAAAAGCACTTTTTGGGATAAATTATCACGGTACACGGATTACATTGAATGAATATTGGTTACAAAATGGCAGAACCTGGCTGGATATCCTGACCGGGATATTTTATTTATGCTGGATCCCCGTTCCGCTTGCGTTTGCGGCATATCTGTTTTTCAAGGATAAAGAAATGTTCCTTCAATTTTCTCTCACTTTTGTATTGGTAAACATGATAGGGTTTATCATTTATTATGTTTACCCGGCGGCGCCGCCCTGGTATTACCAACTGAAAGGGGGCGTTTTTATACCCGGCACCCTGGGCAATACCGCAGGGCTTCATAAGTTTGATGACTATTTCAATGTTAAAATATTCAGTGCGCTTTATGCGAAGAGTTCCAACGTGTTTGGCGCCATGCCATCTCTGCATAGCTCCTATCCTTTGATCGTTGTATATTTTGGTGTAAAAAGAAAGGCTGGCTGGATGAACGGGTTATTCGTGGTAGTGATGCTGGGTATCTGGTTTGCCGCGATATATTCCAGTCACCATTATTTGTTGGATGTATTGGCAGGCATTATCTGTGGCGTTTCGGGCATCTTTGTCTTTCAAAAAGTATTGCTGCGCAATGCCGGTTTCAGAAGGTTTTTAGATTTTTATAAAAGAAGTATTTAGGGGGATGCGCAAGCTTCAAACCAGGTATTACTGATCGTATTTTTGAGCCTGCTCTGCTGCATATTTTGCCCGGCTGCGACCCATGTTCTTTATTTTTTTACTACCCCAAAAATTCTAGTTCACCTACTTTGACAAAGATCTCTGAAACAATTACCCACTCATCTGCCATTCCTGTGTTCATTTATGTAAAAGAGTATGGCCATTTGTCATAAGTATCACGCATGGTTTTTTCGATCGTCGGATACTTTTAGCAACTTATCATGCAGCCACCGGGTCTTCACTTTACTTAGTCTTTGCAAGAAAACGCTGAAAACCTTTACAGACAATGGATTGTGGAGATTTTTCTTGTTGAATATTATTAATCTGAAACTAAAGAAATGGCCTTAAATAAAATATTGCTGAGCTGTTTATTAAAAGGCATTTAAGTGTGGCCACTATTTGATCTGCTACATCAGTAAGCGGGTTAGCTGTCTTTCGTTGGTTCAGTTCCGATGAAATC